>JBIJBN010000185.1:0-4450 GCA_044345175.1 Luteolibacter sp. | reverse complement strand
GAACTCATCGCCCTGCGCAAGACACTCGGAATGGATGACAAGCGCGCCACCTGGAAGGAATGCGAGCTTTGCGACAACTCCGGGTTCCACCCCGGCACGGTCTGCCGCATCCCGGACCAGCCCGCCGCGGGCCATGCGTCCGCCACCCTCGATCCGGAGGCCGAGAAACTCGTGCAGGCGCTCACCGACCAGATCATCGCATCGATGAAGTGATGCGCCGCGCGGTCTAACCGACCAGATCGCCGATCGATCCGAAGTCCGGCGAGAACAACCGCTTGTAGGTGCGGGCGGCGTAGCCGTCGGTCATTCCGGCGAGAAAGTCGCACACCAGCCTCGCGCGCACCGCCATCTCGGCCGTCTCCGTGATTTCGCGCGCCGTATCGGCAGGCAGCAGCTGGAAGTCCTGGCCGTCGATGGCGCCGCCCGCGATGTAGCGCTCGCCGAGAACCTCCCACATCCGCCGCAGCATCCGGCTGCCCTTGTGCTCAAGCTGCTTGAGCTGCGGCGAGAGGAACACCACCTCGAAGGCGAGCCGCTTGAACAACGAGGACTCCGCCCGCACATCCTCGTCCACCACCAGCCGGTAATGATAACGGTTGGTTTCCGCGCTGAGGAAATTCTCATCGGTCTCCAGCCGAGTGGACCGGATGTAGCGGCCGATCCGCTTGCCGACGAAGGGATCGACCTTGTGGCGGCGGATCGCGCGCATCAGGTCGCCCAGCGGCGTGCCCTCGCCGGTGGCGTGCCCGTGTTGCTCTGCCCATGACTCGATTTTCTCCAGATGGAGAAAGCCTGCGCGCACGCTGTCGGACAGGTCGTTGAGCGAGTAGGCGGTGTCGTCCGCCCAGTCCATGATCTGGCATTCGATGGACTTGAACGTGTCCCGGCGCGGTCCGGGTGGCAGTTCCAGCGGGAAGGAATGGCCGCCCATGGCCCATTCCAGAAGGCCGTGCTGGTCGTCATAGATGAAGTGGTGCCCGGGCGCGCAGCCGTCGACGGCCTTCAGCCACGACCACGGGGATTTGTATTTGAGCACCCCGTCGAGAAACGCGCGCGTCGGATCCATGCCGGTTTTCCTTGCGGAGAAAATCCTCTCCGCGAGCAGGCGCAGCGTCTGGGCGTTGCCTTCGAAGCCCCCGTAATCGCGCATCAGATGGTTGAGCGTGCGCTCGCCGGCATGGCCGAACGGCGGATGCCCGAGGTCATGCGACAGGCAGATGGCCTCTACCAGGTCCGCATCAATGAAAAACTCATCCGTGAGCGGACCGTCCGCCTGCGCCCTGAGCCAGTGACAGATCGACTTGCCGATCTGTGCGACCTCCAGCGAGTGGGTGAGACGCGTGCGGTAGAAGTCATACTCGCCGCTCCAGAAAACCTGTGTTTTGTTCTGCAGGCGGCGGAAGGTGGGCGTGTGCAGCACCCGGTCGCGGTCGATCTGGAACGGCGAGCGGTAGTCGCCGCCATCGTCACTGCCGGAGAGCCGCCGCGTGTCGAATTCGCCGTAGAAACGGTTGCGCATGGACCGGATCATCCGGCGTCCCGCCCCGCGCCGCAAACATTTCCTGCGCTCAGGCGGCGTCGCGGTCCGCCCGCTTGCGGCGCCGGATCAGCGGCGGCCGCTCGCCCAGCACCACCTGGCGGTTGAGCGTGACCGACTCGATGTCGTTGCGCGAGGGGATCTCGAACATCACCTCGAGCATGAGTTTCTCGAAAATCGAGCGCAGGGCGCGCGCGCCGGTGCCGCGGCTCACCGCCTCCGCGGCGAGGGCCCGCAGCGCGTCGCGGGTGATCCGCAGCTTCACGCCATTCATCGCGAGCTGCTTGGCATATTGCTTCGAGAGCGCGTTTTTCGGCTCGGTGAGGATCGACATCAACTCGTCCTCGCTGAGCTTGCGCAGCGAGGAAATCACCGGCAGGCGGCCGATGAACTCGGGAATGAGCCCGAAGTGGAGCAGGTCCTCGGGCTGGACACGCTCCAGCAGATCGGCCTCCGCGGAGGCATCCTCCGCCACCGGGCTGCTGTGGAATCCCATGGTGCGGCTGCCGAGGCGGCGGCGCACGATGTCCTCCAGGCCGACGAAGGCTCCGCCGACGATGAAGAGGATCTTCTCGGTGTTCACCTGGATGTATTCCTGCTGCGGGTGTTTGCGTCCGCCCTGCGGCGGGACATTGCAGATCGTGCCTTCGAGAATTTTGAGCAGCGCCTGCTGCACGCCCTCGCCGGAGACGTCGCGAGTGATCGAGACATTCTCGGTCTTGCGGCCGATCTTGTCGATTTCATCGACGTAGATGATGCCGCGCTCGGCGCGGGCCACATCGAAGTCCGATGCCTGGAGCAGGCGCAGGATGATGTTCTCCACATCCTCACCCACGTAGCCGGCCTCGGTGAGGGTGGTGGCGTCCACGATGCAGAACGGCACGTCGAGCACGCGCGCCAGCGTGCGCGCGAGCAGCGTCTTGCCGGAACCGGTGGGCCCGAGCAGGAGGATGTTCGATTTCTCGATCTCGACGTCCCGGAACTCGTCGGCGAGTTTCGCCTGATCCTGCCGCAGGCGCTGGTAGTGGTTGTAAACCGCCACCGACAGCACTTTTTTGGCATTCTCCTGGCCGACGACGAATTCGTTGAGGCTGGCGAGGATCTTGGCGGGCGAGGGGACCCGCACGCCGGGTTTGTCCGGGGTGTTCCTGCCTTTGGACGGGGTGACGCCCATCTCCTTCTCCAGGATGTTGGCGCATACCTCGACGCACTCGTTGCAGATGTACACGCCGGGGCCGGCGATGAGTTTTTTAACCTCCGAATGGCCCTTTCCGCAGAAGGAGCACATCGTGAGATTGGATGCACGGGCCATGGTTTTTCGGGGAAAAGGGGTCAGCCACCCGCGGAGGGTGAATCGGCCGCCGCGGCGACCGCGTCCGGCAGTTGCTTGCGGTTTTCCAGCACCTTGTCGACGAGTCCGTATGCCACGGCCTCGTCGGCGGTCATGTAGTTGTCGCGGTCGGAGTCGTTCTCGACCTGTTCGATGCTCTTGCCGGTGTGCTTGGCGAGGATGCCGTTGAGCCGCTTCTTGAGGTTGAACATGAAGCCGATGGTGCGCTCGACATCCGAGGCGGTGCCCTGCGCGCCGCCGGAGACCTGGTGGATCATCACGTGCGAGTTGGGCAGGCAGAACCGCTTGCCCTTGGTGCCTGCCGTGAGCAGCACCGAGCCCATCGAGGCGGCGATGCCGATGCAGTAGGTGTTCACGTCGCAGGTGAGGAACTGCATGGTGTCATACATCGCCAGACCCGCGGTGACCGAGCCGCCCGGCGAGTTGATGTAAATGTGGATGTCCTTCTTGGGGTCCTGCATCTGCAGGAACAACAGCTGCGCGATCACCGAGTTCGCCACGAAATCGTCAATCGGAGTGCCGATGAAGATGATCCGGTCCTTGAGCAGGCGCGAGTAGATGTCGAACGAACGCTCGCCGCGCGCGTCCTGCTCGATGACCACGGGGACATAGTAGGTGTTGCGGGGGATGGCGGGACTCATGGGGCTGCAGGTCATGTTATTCCTCAGTCAGGGTAGCTTCGGCGCTCTCGATAATCTCGGCATGGGCCACCAGGAAGTCAATCGCCTTGCCGATCACCAGTGACATGCGGGCCGACCCGAGCCTGCCGGCCTTCTGCATGTCCCCGATGAGTTTTTTAGGCGCGACCTTGCGCGAGGCGGCGACCTGGGTGAGGTGGTTCACCAGTTCGGCGTCGCTGACGCTGAGGTTCTCCGCGCGGGCGATTTCCTGAAGCAGGAAGTTGGTGCGCAGGTTGGTCGTCGCGGCCTGGCCGGCGCTGGCGAAGATCTCGGCCTGTTGGGAGGCGATTTCCTCCTCGCTCATGCCGGCCTGCACGCCGCGGCTGACCATCGCGTCTGCCTGGCTCTGTGTCTCGCGGGTGACGAGGTGCTCGGGCAGTTCGAAGTCGAGCTGGCTGTTGAGGCGGGCGATGATCTGGTTCACCTTCATGTCATTGATGCGGCGGTTGCGCTCGTTGAACATGTTCTGGCGGATGATTTCGGTGATCTCGGCGAGGGTTTTGCCCGGGGCGAGCCGTGCGGCGAGCTCGTCGTCCAGCTCCGGCAGCCGCGCTTCCTTCAGTTCGTCCAGCGTGACGGAGAAAACCATCTCGCGGCCGCGCAGGCCGGCCACCGGAAAGTCATCCGGCAGGGTCAGGGTGATCCCGCGCTTGTCGCCGGGGTTCATGCCTTCCAGTTTGGCGGCGAAGCCGGGCAGGAATGCTTTTTCATCAAGGCGCACCCAGAACCCCTCGCGGCCTGATAGATACCCGGCGGGCTTGCCGAGGAATTCATCAGTGGGCCTGCCATCGACGGTGGACGTGTAGTTGATCACCGCGAAGTCGCCCATGGCGGCAGGGCGGCCCTCGATCGCATCGAATTCCGCGAAGCGCTCGCGCAGCG
>JBIJBN010000008.1:0-16536 GCA_044345175.1 Luteolibacter sp. | reverse complement strand
TCGTCATACACCGCGACCTGGGCGAACTCCTCGCGGAAGAACTGTTTGGCGTAAGGGTTGACGATGTGGTCCGAGACCTTGAGGTAGATGCCGAGCGGGAAGTCGCGCGCGCGCACCGGTCTGCCGTCGGAATAGCGGGCCTCGGGATCGATGCGGAACCAGATCGTGCGACCGTCTCCGGAGACCGCCCATTCGCGCGCCAGTCCGGGGATCGGTTTCATGGTTGCGGGGTGGAGGGTGACGAGCGGCATGTCGATGTTGTCGTAGAGGTCGCCGCGGAACGAGTTGTTGGAGTTGTCGCCGAACGGGCGGATGGTGGGCGGGAAGGTGGGGATGTAGCGGCGGAAGACGCCGCCCTTGATTGCGGCGGGGTCGCCGATCTCTGGCTGGTCCATACCGTTTTCCCAGACGAGGTCGGCGGGGATATCGGCGGGGCTTGCGAACTTGAGGTAATCTCCGAGTGAAAGCCGGAATTCCCATTTCCCTTGTTCGCGGCGGAGTGTTTCGAGACGGGCGAGCGCGGCTTCGCGTCCGGCGCCGGTGGTTGTGGCGAGTTGTGCCTCCGCATGTGCGATCTCCGCGCCGGTCTCCTTGTTGCGGGCCTCGATCCAAGCGGTGATGTGGCGGTTGTAAACCGGCACGAACCCCTCGAAATCGAGCGCGCGCGGGAATGATTCGGGTGCGCGACGGCAGCCGGCCGCGGCCAGTGCGAGGGCGCCGGCGAGAAGCAGGCCGGGGCGGATCATGCTGCGGCACGTCATCGGTAATACGTGTGTTTTTTCGGATCGAAGGCCTCGCGGACCGCCTCTCCGATGAAGGTGATCAGGACCAGCAGGCCGACGAGCGCGGTGAAGGCGGAGGTGACCAGCCATGGGGCGGACAGGTTCGAGAGTCCGTCGTTGAGCAAGCGGCCCCAGGTGGCGTGTTCCGGCGGCAGGCCGAAGCCGAGGTAATCGAGCGAGGTCAGGGCGAAGACGAGTCCGGACATGGTGAACGGGATGACTGTGACGATGATGGCGACCGAATTCGGCAGCAGGTGGCGCAACAGGATGCGTGCGGTGCCGGCGCCTGCGACTCTTGCGGCGGCGATGTAGTCGCGCTCCCTGTCGCGGTAGGCGGCGGTGCGCATCAGGTAGGTGAGTCCCATCCAGCCGAAGAGCACGAGGATCGTGAGGATCACCGGCAGTCCCTTGAACTGCTCCGGGACCATGCTCGAGAAAATGATGACCACGAAGAGGAACGGCATGTTGGAGAAGATCTCGATGAGGCGCTGGAGGACGAGGTCGAACCATCCGCCGAGGTAGCCCATCATCATGCCGATGGTGATGCCTAATAGATAGACCGCCGGCAGGTAGATCAGCGCGGCCTTGAAGTTCACCTGCAGGCCGCCGTAGAGGTAGGCGAGCACGTCGTAGCCCTGGGAGGTGGTTCCGAGCCAGTTGCCTTCCGCGGGCAGCGGGGGTGCGGGGTGGTATTTGAGCGCGCGCAGCCCGCCGGTGGGGAGTCCGAGGAAATCCTCCATCGTGCCTGTGCCGGTGAAGCGCTCGTTCACGGGTTTGCCATTGAGATATTCCGCGCTGTAAACCGGGGTGCCATCTGCGCTCCATCCGTCCGCCGGGCCGGACAGCACGCCGTTGCGCAGCGTGTGGCGGATGTGGATGCGCCCGGTATCCGTGTCATGGAAGCGCGCTGCGAGGCCGAAGAACGGTTTTTGGCCGCCCTGTTGGTGATACACGCCCTCGCGCAGGACCAGCGGGCGCGAGCGGGGTGCGAGCGTGTCGCCGGTGGGGTCGTAGGGCACCGGCGGCATGATCACGCGGCCGCGGCCGTTTTCGCGGAGGGTTTTTTCCAGTCTGCGGTAATCGACCGGGGCATCGGCGGGTCCGGTGGTGATTCCGAAGTCGCGGTTCCTGAGGTCCTGGGGCAGGAATGCGGGAAAACGCCAGTTGCCGTCGAGTTGCACCGCCAGCGCGCGTTTGCCCACCACCACCTTGTCGAGTGCCGCCACCGCGCCCAGGGTGATGAGGATGACGAGCGACCAGTGGCCGCGCGTGATTTCGCGGAAGCGCCGCATGCGTTGCAGGGTGAGCGGGTCCGGTGCGGCGCGGGAAAACGAACGGGCGGCCATGGTCAGGCCGGAGGCCAGCAGGAGCAGCGCGCAGCACCAGCCGAACCACGGGAAAACACCGCCGCCCGCCGTATCCGCGTGCAGCCACGGCACTTGGCGGCTGGTTTCGAAAAACCAGCGTGCGGTGGGGATGGCGAGGTGGTTCAACTCGCCCGAGGCGGAGAGCGCGCCAAGGGCGGCCAGCAGGATTCCGATCGCTCGCATGGTCACTCGAATTTGATGCGTGGGTCCACCATGGCCACGATGAAGTCGGAAATCACGTGGCCGACGAGCATGAGCAGTGCCGCGATGGCCAGCGTGCCCATGATCACCGGGACATCGCGCGCGATGACCGACTGGTATTGCAGCAGTCCGAAGCCCTGGATGTCGAAGACCGTTTCGATGAGCATCGAGCCGCCGATGAAGATGGTGACCAGGTCGCCGAGGCTGGTGGCGACGGGGATCATCGAATTGCGGAAGGCGTGGCCGAAGACCGCGCGGTGGAAGCCCGCGCCCTTGGCCACCGCGGTTCTGACGTAGTCGGCGGCGAGGTTGTCCATCAGGTTGTTCTTGGTCATCATCGTGAGCATCGCGAACGAGCCGACGAGGTGGCAGAGCAGCGGGAGCACGGTGTGGTGGGCGAGGTCCTTGATTTTCCCGAGGGTGTCGAGTTGGTCGAAATCCGCGCTGGTCAGGCCGAATAGGGGGAACAGGTTCATGCGCGCGCCGAGGTGGACGATCAGGATTGCCCCGAGTGCGAAGCCGGGGATCGAATAGCCGAGGAAAATGAGCACCGAGCTGGCGGAGTCGATGAACGTCCGGTGTTTGAGCGCCTTGAGCACGCCGAGCGGCAGGCAGACCGCGTAGGTGATCACCGCGGTGAGCAGGCCGAAATAAACCGCCACCGGCATGCGGGAGAGGATCATGCGGTCCACTGGGTCGTGATAAACCGTCGAGCGTCCGAGGTCGCCCTGCAGCAGGCCGGACAGGCGTGTCTGATAGATCACCGCGCGCGGTGCGTATTGCGGGGTTTCCGGGGAGTCCGGATTGCGCCGTTTGAAGCGATCCCGGCGGTCCGCCCCGCTTTCGTAGCGGACCTTCCATCCCTCGTCGGCGGCAGGCCTGCCGGTGTCCGCGAAGACGGCGGATGCCACCTTGCCGCCCTCGCGCCGCACCCTGACCAACCGGCCGTCGCCGCGCAGGACCACTTCCGCGGTGGTTTCAGGATCGATGATCCCGCCGATGGTTTCATCCCCGCGGCCGCCGAACTCGCCTTTGGAGACGCGCACCTCGCGGGGCACCACGCCGAGCCACTGGCCGTAGGCGGCGAGCACGGGTTTATGGAGGCCGAACTGCTCCTCGAGTTCCTCCAGTTGTTCCTCGCTGAGTCCGCCCTGTGCCTGGCCCGAAGAGGTGCGTTTCCCGCCTTGTTCGGCGCCCTGGGCCGCCTCTTGCAGCATCCGGTCCATCGGCCCGCCCGGCACGAAGCGCGTGATGGCGAAGACCAGCAGGGTGATGCCGACCAGGGTGGGCGGGATCAGCAGCAGGCGGCGGATGAAATAGCTTTTCACGGGAAATGACCCGGGATTTCTAAACCGCGGTGGTCCTCATGCAAGCCCGGATGCCGCATCTGTGGCGGAGGGCAAGGGCGGCTTGCGCCGCGGGCGCGGTGCCGCTAGACTCGCGCCCATGTCCGCCGAGACCCACACCCGATTTTTCGATACCGCCGGTCCGGACGATCCGTTCCGCCTGCGTGACGGCGGCAGTCTGCCGGGGGTCCGCATCGCCTATGAGACGTGGGGTGAGTTGAATGCGGGGAAATCGAATGCGATCCTGTTGTTTCACGCGCTGTCGGGATCGCATCACGCAGCCGGCCGCACCACCGCGATCGAGGGGGTGGGTGCCTTGTGGCAGGAAGAGCTGCATCACGGATGGTGGGAGGACATGATCGGCCCCGGCAAGGCGCTGGACACAGGCCGGTATTTCATCATTTGTGCGAACTATCTCGGGGGGTGTTATGGCAGCACCGGTCCGGGATCGGTCGATCCCGGCAGCGGGCGTCCGTGGGGCTCGGCTTTTCCCTCGGTGACCGCTGCGGACCAGGTCGAGGTGTTCACCCGCCTGTTGGACGGGCTGGGCATCGGCATGCTGCATGCCGTGGTGGGTCCATCGGTGGGTGGCCTGATCGCCCTGACATTCGCCACCCGTTTTCCGGAGCGTGTGCGCAACGTGATTGCCATCGGCTCGGGTTGCAAGACCACGGTGCTCAACCGGCTCATTCTCTTTGAGCAGATCCTCGCGATCGAGAACGACCCGTATTTCAACGGTGGCGATTATTATGACAACGCGCCTCCGCTCTACGGTCTGGCGCTGGCACGGATGATTTCTCACAAGACCTTTGTTCACCTTGATTCGATCGAGAGCCGGGCGCGGCAGGATGTGATCCAGCCGGACGACGTGCTGGCGTGGTATCGTGTGCGCGACCAGTTCCAGAGCTACATGCTCCACCAGGGCAAGAAGTTCGTGAAGCGCTTCGATGCGAACACCTACCTGCGCATCATCGACCTCTGGTCGCGCTACGATGCGGTCCGGGAGGGTGATGCCGGCAGCGCGGCGGAGCTTTTCGCGCGCGCGCGCCGCGCCGGGCAGCGCTGGCTGGTGTTTTCGATCGACTCCGACTTTTGTTTTTATCCGGAGGAGCAGGCGGAGCTGGTGAGGCATCTGGAGAACGCCGGGGTCGATGTGATGCACATCACCGTGCATTCCGACAAGGGGCACGATTCCTTCCTGCTGGAGCCGGATCTCTACACGCCGCACATCGCATGGGTGCTGGGCAGGTGAGGGGCGGGCGCCGCTCAGTAGCGGGCCACCGGGCTTGAGGATGCGTCATCCTCCCCCTGCGGGATTTCCGCGGCGAGTTTCGCCAGCGCGGAGCATGTCGTTTCCCAGCGGGTGTCCGACCAGGCGAGGGGATGGTGGAGTTTTTTCCTGCGGAAGCGTTCGACTCGGGCGCGCGCCTCATCCGCCATCCACACCGGCAGCTCGGAGATGGCGCGGGCGGCGGTCTCCGCGGTTTCGAGGGCGCGGTGGCAGATCATGGCGAGGTCGTTGCCCGCGCTGATCGCGAGTTTGACGTCCTCGCCGCGGCCGTGGCGTGCGGTGATGGCTCCCATGTCCAGATCGTCTGTTAGAACGAGGTGGTTGTCGAAGCCGAGTTGGTCGCGCAGGAACCCGCGGATGATGCGGGGCGAGAGCGATGCGGGCAGTTCCGGATCGATGTTCGGAAAGCGGACATGGGCGAGCATGACGGCGTCCAGTTCCGGCATGAGGGCGGTGTAGGGGATCACATCCCCGCGCAGCAGTTCGTCGAGCGTGGCGGGTGAGGATGGCAGGTCATGGTGTGGATCCGAGAGCGCGCGGCCGCCGGCCGGGAAATGTTTGGCGCAGCCGGCCACGTGGCGTTTGCGCAGCCAGCGGTTCCAGTGGCCCGCCCAGTCGATGACGCGCTGCGGGTCGCGCCCCCAGCAGCGGCCGCGCAGGGCGTTTTGATGGTCCGGGTGGTGGTCGAGGTCCAGCACCGGGGCGAGGTTGAGGTTGCATCCGAGCAGGCGCAGCAGGTCGGCGGTGAGGGTGGCGGCATCGGCAATGCGGCCGTAATCGCCATGCGCGGCGAGTGCGGCGGCGGATGGTGTGGGCGGGGCGATGCTGCTGGTGCGCGTGACCCGGCCGCCTTCCTGGTCGATGGCGATCACAGGCAGCTCGTTGGAAAGTCCGTGGAGGTCGTCGGTGAGCTGGCGTGTCTGGCGCGGTGTGACGATGTTGCGGGAGAAGAGGATGTATCCCGCGGGTTGGATTTTGCGGAAGAGCGAGGCCTCGGCCGGCGTGAGTTCCGGGCCGGAAATCCCTAACAAAAGCAGCGAGCCGTCCATCATGGGGCGGGAGTGGGATCGGCCGCGGTGTCCGCTGTGGCGTGGGCGGCCGCGCCGGCGGGTGGTTCTACAACCTCCGGCTCTGGCATGCGGCCGTTGTTTTCCAGCAGGACGATCACTTCGTTTTGGACGGCCTCCACCTGGTCGAGTGCGATGTCCGGGTCGCGGATCAGGTAGACCTCGCCGGTTTTGCGGTGTTCATAGACGCGGAGGATGCCTGTGGGTGTGCGCTGGTTGTCGGTTTCACGGAGGATTTTGCGGCGTTCGAGCATCACGGCGAGGATGTAGCGGGTGTTTTCCGTGTGGTCCTGATCCTCTTCGACGAGCCGGTGGAGGATTTCCTCGGGTGAGAGTTTTTCGACCGGGTCCGGGGCGGCTGCCGGGGGTGTGTTGTAAGTGCTTTTCCAGAATGAGAAAGGTGCGGCATCCTCACCGGTGAGGCTGTCCCAGGCATCGAGCGCGCAGTCGCGGCGGAGGTATCCCGCGGATTCGGGATCGGGGAAGAGGGCGGTGACGATGGTTTCGCCATCGGTGAAGGCGCGTCCGGTGACGGCGCATTCACGTGAGCGGGAGCGGACATGCCAGGATTCAGCCAGAGCCATGGGTGACGGGTTTTGGTGTTGGTGTTGGGAAAGGGGCGAGAGGGTGGGGAGGGTTATCAGCTGCGTGCGGTGTGGAGCGGCTTGCGGAGTGCGTGATGGAGCGGGCGGCCGGTGATGCGCTGGTGGAAGAGCAAGGCGGCGAGAGTGGCGAACGCGAGATTCGGCAGCCAGGCTGCGGCGGCAGGATGGATCAGGCCTGCTTCACCGAATGCGAGCACAATGTTGCCGGCCAGCAGCATCAGGGCGGAGAGCATGATCGCGAGGAAGATGCCACCGCCGGGGCCGCGGCGGGAGAAATGAATCGCCAGCGGGGCGGCCAGCAGGACGGTCACCAGACATGCGAATGGCAGCGCCCATCGGTAATGCCACTGGGTGAGGTAGGGCGCGGGATCGGCGGAGCCCGGATGCCGGGCATGGGCTTGCAGCCAGGTGGTGAGATCGGGCACGCCGAGCACGGCGGCGCTGAGGCCCGGCTTGATCAGCTGCCACGGGGTTTCCGTCCAGTGGTGGATGACGAGATTTTCCTGCGGGCTGGTGAATTCCGGTGGCATGCCCGGGTTGAAACGGCAGAGCACCGGATTTTCAAAGGTCCAGCGGCGCTGGTCACGGTCCCAGAGCGCGCGACTGGCGGAGAGCCGCGAGACGATGCGTCGGTCGGCATCGGTGGTGGTGACCTCCACATCGAGCAGCGGCCTGCCTTTTTGATAGTTCGCGGGGAAGGCGCCGATCATCCACAGCCGGCGGGTGGAGGCATCGCGGTAGAGCACTTGGCGGGCCTCGGCGGCTTCGCGGCCGCCGGCGGTGTCCAGGATCGCCTCCTGCCTGCCGTCCGCGACCGGTCCCCAGTGGTAGTTGAGGCCCATGCTGAACAGGGTGAAAAACATGCCGGCGACGATCAACGGGCGGGTGACGCGCAGGATGCCCCTGCCGGATTGGATCATGGCGATGATCTCGCGGTGGGTGGAGAGTCTGCCCAGCGAGTGGATCAGGGCGAGCAGCAGCGAGTAAGGCAGCAGCAAGAGAAGGATCGCGGGCAGGCGGATGGTGTAGAATTGGACGATGGTGGCGAGGATCCGGTCCGAGTGGCGGAAATCGCTGAAGTTGTTGCTCAGGTCCATGAGCAGCCAGATCATGAAAAGCGCGGTGATGCAGATCCCGAAGATCCCTAGAAAGCGGCGGGTGACGTAGCGGTCGAGCGTGTCGCCGAGCGAGTATGCCAGCGCGCCCAGTGCGGGAAGGAAACACAGCGCCGCGAGCACCAGCGGCCTGGCCTGGTGGCTGCGGATGTCGGAGTCCGGAAAGCCGATGAAATGGTCGGCCACCGCGCGTGCCTCGGCCGGGACGAGCAGCGCGGCGACTCCCGCGCCGGATGCCGCAAGGGCGAGGGCGGGCAGGAGGCGCCGGATGTGGCTGCGGTGCTCTTTCATGGGCAAGCGGTCGTCCTGCAGACTGTCCGTGGCGGGGCGGGGGTGTCGAGTGTGATGTGGACGCGCGCGCTCACTCCGCATGGCCCACATGGGACAGTGGTGGCACCGGTGCGCCGATTGCCTCCGCAGCGGCGCGCATCAGTTCGATCTCGCCATCCCTGAGGACGCCGTCGGCCGTGGCCACGAGGCAGCAAAGCTGGAGAATCTCCGACTTGACCGGAGGGGTGGACATTTCAAGGCGTTGCAATGCCGCCATCACATGTTCGAGGTTGAGTCCGGCGGGTTCAACCCGTGCCAGCACCCTGCCGGTGTGGTGTTGGTAGCCGGCCGCGGCCGCCTCGAGTGCCGCAGGATCACCGGCTTGTCCGGCGAATGCCGAGAGCAGCACCGCGCTCTCGGTGTGGAGTTCTGCCAGCGAGCGGTATCGCATGCGTGCCAGCGGCCGTAGGCCCAGCCCCACGGCCACATGGCGGTCAAGCACCCGTTCAAGCATGAATTCGAACAAGCGGACCTCGCCATCGGCTTCGATCAAGCTGCGGTTGAGATTGAGAAAGGCGGCGGCCTCGTCCGGGCTCATGCGGCGTAGCCATGGCAGCGAGAGGTCGATCAACGCGATTTTCTCCATGGCGCTGAGGCTGGATAGATGGCGTGAATGATTCGCGGCAAGGTTGGCGGCGGCTTGTCCGGCTGCTGTGGCAAGCGCTTCCAGCGCGCGCTTGCGGCCATCGCCGTCCTGTGCGAGCAGTAGGCCGCACAAGGCCGCCTTGGCCTCATCCTTGGATTGGAATCCCGCATCCGCGCGTTCCAAATCGTTGTGGATGGCCCGGCCGGTCCTCCAATCGACGCGCCGGCTTTCCGCGAGCATTTCCGGTTGGAATGAGGCGCTGGCGGGAACCAGTCTGTGACCGGCATCCTGCCGGGCCGGGGCGGGCGAGTCGCGGGGGTCCGGCGCCGTCTCGGTGTCTGCTTCCAGCCATCCGCCGTTCCAGTCCGGTTCCAGCGCGCGGATGCGGGACACGAGTGGCGGGTGGGTGGCCATTCCGAGCCGCAGGAAGTCGCTGTGGGTGAAAAACAAATGGCGGGCTTCGGCCGCGCCGGGTGAGTGGATGATGCCATGCGGGGCGAAGCCGCCGATTTTTTTCAAGGCGTTGGCGATGCCCTGCGGGTTGCGGGTGAACTGCACTGCGGATGCGTCCGCGAGGTATTCGCGCTGCCGTGAGACGGCGGCCTGGAGCAGGCGGGCGAAGAGCGCGCCGAGCGATCCGGCAAGCCAGACGGCAACACCTGCGGCAAGCATCACGAGGACCACCCCGCCGGCTTTGGATCCATCGCCGGAGACGCGGATGTGGCGTGGCATCCGCAACAGGACGCGGCCGATCATGGCGATCATCACCAAGCCGAAGATCCATCCGGTGAGGCGCATGTTGAGTTTCATGTCGCCATTGAGGATGTGGCTGAACTCATGGGCCACGACGCCCTGCAGCTCGTCGCGGTTCAGGCGTTCGAGCGACCCGCGGGTGATGCCGATCACGGCATTCGCGGGATCGGTTCCGGCGGCGAAGGCGTTGATGCCGTCCTCGCCGTCGAGGATCCATGCACCGGGCACGGGGATGCCGGAGGCGATCGACATTTCATCGATCACATTGAGGAAGCGCCGCTCCAGCGGGTCGGTGGTGGATGGGTCCACCGCGCGCCCGCCGAGATCGCGGGCGACCACCGCGCCGCCGGCGGACAGCTGGGTGAGTTTGAAGGCGCTGCCGAGAAGGATCAACCCGCCGGTGACCGGCGCGATGGTCGAGGCGAGTTGCGGGTCCAGCCAGCGGATCCCGGATTCGTGCAACAGGCTGTCCGTGGCCAGCCATGACTTGATGATCACCGCCACGGCATGCAGGGATGCGATCACGCCGGCCACGGCGAGTGAGAACCACAGCACCAGCCGGCGGCTGGCGATGCGCGCGCGTTCCTGCGCCTCGAAGAAATCCATCGGCCGGGTGCGTTTGGATCAGAACCGCACCTGCACTGCCTCGCGCTCGGCGGCGTTTTCGATTTCAAACGACTGGGCGGCGGTGAAGTTGAAGATGCCGGCGATGATGTTGGTCGGGAAGACATCGCGCTGGTTGTTGAAGCGCATCACCGAGTCGTTGTAGGCCTGGCGCGCGAATGCGATGCGGTTTTCGGTGGAGGTGAGTTCCTCGCTGAGCTGCGCCATCGTCTGGTTTGCCTTTAGGTCCGGATAGGCTTCCGCCACGGCGAACAGTCTGCCGAGCACGCCGCCGAGCCCGGCCTCGGCCTGGCCGAGCGCCATCATCGCGTCGGGGTCGCCCGGGTTGGCGGCGGCGCTGGCCCGTGCGCCGGACGCCTGGTTGCGCGCGGCGATCACGGCCTCCAGGGTTTCCCGCTCATGGCTCATGTATGCCCTGGCGGTTTCGACCAGGTTGGGGATCAGGTCGTAACGTCGCTTGAGCTGCACATCGATTTGCGAGAAGCTGTTGCGGTAGAGGTTGCGGGCGATGATCAGGCCGTTGTATTTGACGATCACGAAAATCAGCAGCAGGCCGCCGGCCACGGCGAGGGCGGTGAGGATGGGAACGGAGGTCATGTAGACTGACATTAGGCAGTTCGGGCGCGGCTGGCGATTCAAAAATGACAACTCCGCGCCGGTGGCATGCCGGACTGCCGCCGCGCATCCATGATGATGCGGGAAATTGCGGCTTGGCACGGGCATGCGCGCGGAGTGCGATGGGCGGGCGATGATTTCCCTAGCCGACGGCCAGCCGATACCCGGGTTTTGCGACGCGGTGGCTGCGGCGTTCTCGACCAAGGGAGTGCTTGCCAAGTCGCGCGATTTCGAGTTCCGGCCGCAACAACAGGAACTGGCGGTGGCGGTGGCCGGGGCGCTGGAGCAATCCAGGCCGCTGGTCGCCGAGGCCGGCACCGGGGTGGGCAAATCCCTGGCCTATCTGCTGCCGGCGGCGCGCTTTGCCATCGAGACCGGGCGCAAGGCGGTGATTTCGACGCACACGATCAACCTTCAGGAGCAGCTGGTCCGCAAGGACATTCCAATCGTCAGGAAACTGATGGATCACGAGCTGCCCGCGGTGCTGCTCAAGGGGCGGCAGAATTATCTTTGTCCGCTGCGGCTGCGGCGCGCGCTCGAACAATCGGGCGACTTGTTCACCGGCACGGAGAACGACGAGCTCGAGGCGATCCGCAAATGGGCGGAGTCCACGCGCGACGGCACCCTGAGCGATCTGGACTTCCAGCCGCAGATGAAGGTGTGGCTTCAGGTTTGCAGCGAGGCGCATTTGTGCACGGCGCGCAATTGCGGTCCGCGCGGCCATTGTTTTTTCCAGGAGGCGCGCAAGGCGGCGGCCGACGCGATGATGGTGGTGGTGAACCACACGCTGTTCTTCGCGCTGCTCAACACGGAGTCCGCCGAGGAATCGGGGGATGGCGCAAAGCGGCCGTCGGGCTTTCTTTTCCCCAATGACTTCGCGGTGCTCGACGAGGCGCACACGATCGAACAGGTGGCCGCGGTGCAGCTCGGCCTTCGTGTCTCCCAGTCCGGCCTGCGCTTCGACCTGCAGCGGCTCTATCACCCGCGCACCCGCAAGGGGCTGTTGAAATCGTTTGCGAAGGCCTCGTCGCTGCGCGCCGTGGAGGCGGCGCTCCATGCCACCGAGCGGTTTTTCCATGAAATCTGCGAGGCCACGCGCTTTGGCGAGTTTTCCAAGGAGTGCCGCGTGCGGGAACCCGAGTTGGTCCAGAACAGCATCGCCACGCCGCTGCGCGAACTCTGGGGTGAAATCGAAAAACTTGCCGCCGACATCGAGAATGAGACCACCCGCGCCGAACTCCAGGATGCCTCGCGCCGCCTGCGTGAGGCGCATGGTGCGGTGGGTGCGTTTCTCGACCAGACGGAGACGGACAATGTCTACTGGGTGGAGCGCGGCGGGCGGGACGAGACGCAGTTCAGCCTGCATGCCGCGCCGGTGAATGTGGCGGACCGGTTGCGGCCGCTGCTTTTCGGCCCGGGAAAAAGCGCGGTGCTGACCAGTGCGACCCTCGGTGTGGGAGATCCCTCGCTGGGATACTTCCGCGGACGCATCGGCGCGGAACAGGCGCGCGCCGTGTGCATCGGCAGCCCGTTTGATTACCGCAGCCAGATGCGGATCCGCATTTACAAATCGGTGCCGGACCCGGGCACGCCGAAGTATGACGAGTCGCTTGCCGAGGCGATCCGCCTTGCCGTCGCCGAAAGCGAGGGCCGCGCCTTCGTTCTGTTCACCAGCTACCGCACGATGCGTGATGCCGCGCGGCGGGTGGAGCCGTTTTTCAAGAAACAAGGCTGGCGCATGCTGATGCAGGGCGAGGGGATGCCGCGCCACCGGATGATCGAGGAGTTCCGCAAGGACACCCACAGCGTGCTGTTCGGCACCGACAGTTTCTGGACCGGGGTGGACGTGCCGGGCGAGGCCCTCTCCAATGTGGTGGTCACGCGTCTGCCCTTCGCCGTGCCGGACCATCCGCTCACCGCCTCGCGGCTGGAGGCGATCGAGGCCGCGGGCGGCAATCCGTTCATGGATTACTCGGTGCCCGAGGCGATTTTGAAACTGCGCCAAGGGGTTGGCCGCCTGATCCGCACCGCGCGCGATCATGGGTTGGTCTGCATCCTTGACAACCGCATCCTCACCAAACGCTACGGCAAGTCGTTCCTCAACGCGCTGCCGGACGCGCCGGTCGAGGTGATCGGGGGATGAATTCCGAACGGAGGAAATTCAACGCCGGATGTCGAAGTGAGCCAGCCGTGTGATCGCTTGTTTCAAAAACGCCGCATCCCATTGCCCCGGGGCGGTGGGTTTTTCCCCAAGATATCCGTAGTTGAGGACGCTGCCGCACTGCGCGCAGAGCAGGCGTGAGACCGGCGCGAGCGGGCCCATGCCCATGGTGGCCACCGCGATTCCATGATCGGCCAGTTGGAATTCCGCGAGACGTGCCATCTCCGCGGGGGACCGGAGCATCGCCGCCACCTTGAAGACCGCGGCTCCGGCGTCCCGGGCGCGCTGTGCCGCAAGTTCCAGCACCCGGGGTTCGGGAAGTCCCGAAAAATCATGGAATGAGCCGATCCACGGGATGCGGCGCGCGATCACGACGTCCATCAGTCCGTCCATTGCGCCGATGGATGCCACCTCGATGTCGATGCACGCCGCATCATCGAGAGCGGTTTCAAGAAGCGTGCGGCGCGCGGCGGCATCCAGCCGGACCGCGCCGCCTTCCTCGTGGCGGCGCGCGGTGAAGAGCAGCGGAACCTGCCGCAGGTGCTCCCACTGCGACGGCTCGACACCGCCGGCGCTTTCCGCGAGCAGATCGAGGCGGATCTCCGCCAGATCGCACGCGGCGGCCACGGCGGATGGGCACGCCTGCCCGAGCGCCGCACGGCTGCCGAAGCTTCCGACCACGCGCACGCGCTTGTCCGCCGGTGAAAAGGCCAGATCGATCATGTGCGAGTGATGCGCGGCTTGCGGCCGCGCGTCAACCGCCAGTGTGGTGTCAAGCTTTGGCTGCGCCCCCAAGCCCGCGAATTTTTACGGAAAACCGAGATTTTATCTGGCCAACCCGAAATCCGATTCCCTAGCTTCCATTAAACCCAATACGCAATGAACGAACTGCTCCGCCACTCGCTCTGCATCGCCATCATCGCAGTCGTCACCAGTCTTGCCTCGGGGAGCGCCGCGGCCCAGGCCGCCAAAGTGGTCGCGGAAAAACCCGCTTTCGATGATCTTCCCTCGCCGGAGTTCAGCGGTGGCAAACAAAAAGCCTTCAAGCCCAAGGAGTGGCTGGAAATCGAGACCAAGCTCAAGGTCTCGATGAGCCCGGAGCCCAAATCCCGCACCTGTGACAAGCTCACGGTGAAATGGTATATCGCCGTGAAGAATTCCGAGCGCTCCGGCACGATGCTGCTGCTGACCCGGGATGTGGAGCACGTCAATGTGCCGCTGGAGGAGGAGGTCTTCTCATCGGTCTACCTTTCCCCGGCCTCCATCAAGCGGCTCACCGGTGCCGATCGTGCCGGCAAGAGCGCCGTCGAGGCGGTGGGTTACGAGATCCTGATCAACGGGGTGAAAGTGGCCGAGGACACCACCAAGTTCAGGCCCGGCTGGTGGAATGCCGCTTCCGACAAGATTTCCCGCAGCACTGCGGTGCCGCTCCTCAGCAAACTGGAGACACCGTTCAGCAACATGTGGTGGGACCGCTACGCCGAGGTTCTTGATCCCCGCAGCGCGCGCTGACCTCCGGATAGCCGGCACTCCTCCCCATTTCCCGACTCCCGCATCATGGCCGACACCCAGACAAGCGTCGCAATCAACATCGGTTCCCAGCGTATCAGCATGGCCGCCTTCGAGGTTTCGAAAAGCGGCGGCCTGGTCCTCAAGGCATACGATTCCGAATCCATCGTGGCGGACCCGTCCATGGATGCCACCCGGATTGCCCAGATCCGTGTGGCCATCGCGGACCTGGCGCGCAGGCTCAAGCTCGGCGGCACCAAGGCGAGGTATTCGATTTCCGGCCAGGCTGTCTTCACCCGCTTTGTCAAGCTGCCGCCGGTGCAGGATGACAACATCGAGCAGTTGGTCACCTTCGAGGCGCAGCAACACGTGCCATTCCCGCTGCAGGAAGTTGTTTGGGATTACGAGCTCATCCAGGGTGCCGCCGAAAAAGAGGCGGCGATTGTGGCCATCAAGAGCGACGCGCTCGATGAAATCAACAGCGCCGTCAATGACTCCGGCATCGGCACCGCCGAGGTGGATGTCGCACCGATGGCCCTCTACAACGCCTTCCGTTCGACCTACGGCCAGCCTGCCGAGCCGGTCCTGCTGATCGATATCGGCGCCAAGACCAGCAATCTCCTCTACATCGAGGGCAACCGTTTCTTCACCCGCAGCATCGCCATCGGCGGCGCGGCCGTCACTGCCGCCATCTCCAAGGAATACAACGTGCCCTTCGCCGAGGCCGAGCACCAGAAGATCTCCCACGGACTGGTCGCTCTCGGCGGCGGTCACACCGAACAGCTCGATGAGTCGGTAGCCGCGCTGGCGATGGTCATCCGCAACGCCCTGAGCCGCCTGCCCGCGGAAATCGCCCGCACCACCAACTACTACCGCAGCCAGCACGGAGGCAGCGCGCCGCGCAGGATCCTGCTTGCGGGGGGAGGCGCGAACCTTCCCTACACCCTCGAGTTCTTCCATGAAAAACTCAACCTGCCGGTGGAATACTTCAATCCGGTGCGCAACCTCGCCATCGGCAAAGGCATGGATCCCGCCATCGTGCAGCGCGAAGGCCACCTGATGGGGGAGCTTGTCGGCCTCGGCCTGCGCGGCATCGGCAAGTCTGAAATCAACATCGATCTCGTCCCGTCGGTGGTCGCACAGGCCCGTGCCGCGGACCGTCGCAAGCCGTTTCTCATCGCTGCGGCGGCTGTCCTTCTCGGCGGCCTCGGTGCTTGGGCGGCCGGTCAGAATGTCGCCGCAAGCAAAGCCGCCGACCTCGCCCGGACCATGGCGGAGCAGCGTGATTCCCTGGCGCCGCTCAAGTCCCAGATCGACGGACTGCTCAAGAAGGAGGCCGCCCTGCGCCAGATCGCGGACGCCTACACCGGCGTGGAGTCCGACCACGCGTTCTGGATGGATCTGCTTGCCGAACTGCGCGGGGCATTCGCCAGTGACGCGGTGTGGATCACCGATTTCCAACCGGTTCATGGTTATGACCCGCTCAAGCCTGCGGCCGCCGTGCCTGCCGGAGCGGCATCGAGAAATGGCGATCCGGTGGTCAAGCCGGAGTTTGCCAACGCGAAGTATGGCGACTCCGCTTTGGCGGAGATCCGCATCGAGCAAGCCGCGCCCGCACCCCGCGGCCGCCCCGCGGCCCCGGCACCGCCGCCGGTGGTCACCGCGAATGCCGTGCGCATCCGTGGTTTCTGGCGCGAGAACCCCCGCAGCCAGAATGTCGTTTCAGAGTTGTTGGAGAACCTCCGCGGAAAATCCAAGCATTTCCGTTTCACCACCACCGGTCCCGATGGCAAGGAGACCCCGCTGCGTGACGAACAGATTCTCGACATCACCGTCAAAGGCGAACCCGGAGAACTGGGTCTGCCATTCGAAATCAACCTCCCACTGGCCCGCGAGATGGCCGTGAAGTGATGCAGGCAAGCCCCAATTGTTTTTTCAAACCATGAGTTGGATCAAGGATAACAAGTTTCCCGTGGCCCTCGGTGGCGCCACGCTCGTCGCTGCGGTCCTGTTGGTTGTCGCCGCGTCGAAAGGCTCGTCGCGCTACGCCGCCGCCAGGGAGGAGTTCGACGCCGCGGCCGCTGAGGCATCGACCTTTGAAAGGCTGGCGCTCTATCCGCGCGCGGAAAACCGCGATGGCAAACAAAAGGCGCTCGATGAATACAAGGCGTCTCTCGAGGCCCT
>JBIJBN010000161.1:0-5122 GCA_044345175.1 Luteolibacter sp. | reverse complement strand
GGATGCTCATGCGCCGGAGTGTCCACCGTGGCCCGGCCGCTTGCAAGGGCGCCCGCCACCGGCGGGATCGCCGGATTTTGCCGAAAGCCGCGCCTCGATTTGCGGCGGCCCGGGCGATGGTTGACGTGTGGCGCGGTGACACCGCATATGGCAGCGGATGCCGTCAATCGCCCGCTGTTCCGGAACAACAACCCCACCCTCATCCCATGAAAGACTACCGCGCCCCTGAAATCCGCAACATCGCTGTGACCGGACACGCGTCCACCGGCAAAACCCTGCTGTGCGAGGCGATGCTGGTGTGCGCCGGAAAAATCAACCGGGCCGGCACCATCGAGCAGGGCAACACGGTGTCCGATTTCCATGCGGATGAAAAAGAACACCAACAGTCGATCCACGCCACCGTGATCGCCGCGGAGTGGCTGGACCGCGAACTCAACCTGATCGATTGCCCCGGCACACCGGATTTCATCAGCGAACCGCTCAGCGCCCTGCGCGTGGCGGACTCCGCGATGATCGTGATCTCGGGCGTCAACGGCGTGGAGACCGGCGCGGATGAAATCTGGGCGGCCGCAGCCGAGTATGGCATCCCGCGCTTCCTGGTCATCAACCAGCTGGACCGCGAGCGCACCGCGTTCGACGCCATCCTGGATGAGGCGCGCGACCACTACGGCGCGCGGGTGTTTCCGCTGACCGTGCCGGTGGATGCCGGGCCGGGCTTCAGCTCGGTGCTGGATGTGATGCGTTCGGAAGTCATCACCTTCGCCGGTGATGGCAGCGGGAGATATGTCGGGAAACCCGCCGAAGGGACGTTCAAGGAGCGGGTGAACGAACTGCACCGGCAGCTCATCGACATGGTCGCGGAGTCCGGCGACGAGTTGATGGAGAAATTCTTCGAGGCGGGCACACTCAGTGAGGAGGAACTCCGCGCGCATGTGCACGAGGCGGTGCAAAAAGGACTGGTGGTGCCGGTTTTCGCAGCATCCGCAACGCGTAACACCGGCGTTTCGCGGATCCTGGATTTCATCGCCAAATACGGGTCCTCTCCCGCGGACCATGCCAGGTCCGGAGCCACCGACGCGGAGGGCCGTGATGTGGCCGTGGAGCTGGATGAGGAACAAACGGTCGCCTTTGTCTTCAAAACGATGCACGAGCCGCATGTCGGCAACCTCTCGTTTCTCAGGGTCTGCAGCGGTGATGTGGTGACAGGCACGGAACTGGTGAATGCCAACCGCAACGAAACCGAGCGGATCGGCCAGCTCTACCGCGTCAATGGCGCGTTGCGCGAGCCCGTCCGCGCGCTGCATGCCGGCGACATCGGCGCGGTAGTCAAGCTGCGGGCGACCCGTGCGGGCGACACGCTGTGCGCCGCCGCCCGCCGTGTCACGCTGCCGGTGGTCGATTTCCCGCCGCCCAACACCCGCGGCGCGCTGGTCGCGAAATCCAAGGCGGACCTCAACAAGCTCGGCGAGGGGCTTGCCGCGTTGCGCGAGGAGGACCCCACGTTCGAATCCCACTTCGATCCGGAAATCGGCCAGACGATTGTCTCCGGCCAGGGGTGGCTGCAGCTCCAGATCATGGCGGAGGAACTCAAGCGCCGCTTCAACGTGGATGTCGAGCTCGCCGAGCCGCGCGTCTCCTACCGCGCGACCATCACCGGGCGTGGCGAATCGAAATACCGTCACAAGAAACAGACCGGCGGCGCCGGGCAATTCGCCGAGGTGTGGATGCGCATCGAGCCGCTGCCTCCGGAAAGCGGCGTGGTTTTCATCCACTCGCTGGTCGGCAGCAATGTGGACCGCGTCTTCGTGCCGTCCGTCGAGAAGGGTGTGCAGGCGGCCT
The DNA here is from genome assembly GCA_044345175.1 of Luteolibacter sp. Lineage (GTDB taxonomy): Bacteria > Verrucomicrobiota > Verrucomicrobiia > Verrucomicrobiales > Akkermansiaceae > Luteolibacter. The sequence goes on along the minus strand of JBIJBN010000161.1, from coordinate 3,283 downwards.
GCACCGCCGGCCCCTACGGCGGATTCCCCGTCACCGATGTGAAGGTGGATTTCCATGACGGCAAACAGCACCCGGTGGACTCCAAGGACATTGCCTTCCAGATCGCCGGCAAGGCCGCCTTCAACGAGAGCTTCATGATGGCGCGGCCCAAGCTGCTCGAACCGGTCATGGAACTGCGCGTCAAGGCGCCTTCCGATGCGGTCGGCGCGGTGCTGGCGGATCTTTCGGGCCGCCGCGGACGCATCATGGGCATGGAAACCGAGGGGCGCTTCGAAGTGGTGGTGGCCCAGGTGCCGCAGGCCGAGATTTATCAATAGTCCAGCCAGCTGCGGGCAATCACCGCGGGGCGCGGCCGCCACAGCGGGAAATTCGTGCGTTACGAGGACGTGCCGCGCGAACTCGAGCCGAAAATCATCGCCCAATACGGACGCAAGGTCGAGGAGGAGTGAGCCCGGCGTGTCCGGCGGGATAAAGCGCGGGTCGCCCGGGCCACCGGTTGACTTTTCCCCGGCTTGCGTCCATACCGCCGTCATGTCCAACGCGTTGACACCCCAACCCCGCATCATCGGCCGCAAGGTCCGCGTGTGCATCGTTGCCTCGAAATACAACGAGCAGTTCACGGATGCGATGGTCCAGAACGCGATCGAGGAAATCACCGGGCTGGTGCCCAAGTGCCGGGTGGACCTGATCCGGGTGCCGGGCGCGTTTGAAATCCCGGTGACGGTGGCCACGGTGCTCCATCGCGAGCCTCCGGCCTGTGTCATCGCGCTCGGCCTGATCATCCGCGGGTCCACCGCGCATGCCGATCTCGTGGGCCGCTCGGTGACCGACGCGCTGCAGCGCCTCGCCGTGGAATCGCAGTGCCCGGTGATCCACGAGGTGCTGCTGGTGGAGGATGAGAAACAAGCCTACGCGCGCTGCATCGGAACACAGCTCAACCGTGGCCGTGAAGCCGCCCGCGCCGCTGCCACCATGATCGATGTGTTCCACGAGCTGGACCGGTCGATGCCGGGTGGCACGCAGGCCAAAAAAAAGCAACATGCCTAGCCGCCGCCAGATCCGGGAGGCCGCCGTGCAGTTCCTCTATTGTGCCGACCTTGAAGGTGGCGCGCCTGCCGCGGAGCTGCGCGACGCGTTCTGGGAATTCGTCACCGAGTCGGACCGCCGCCACCTCCAGACGGCCATCTGCCGTGCGGTGCACCATCTGGCGCACGGCAGGCCGGACCGGCTCGCCCTGTTCGTCGAGCGCCGCGCGGCTGCGGATGCCGTGCTGGCATCCCGCCCGCATGCGGAGCCGCTCGCCGGCGCACTGCGCCGCATCGATGAGCTGGAATCCGGCTGGAGCGCCGCCTTTGCCACGCTGGAACGGTTGCCCAAGGATGGGGATGACGCCACCGTCGCGCGGAACCTCGAGGCGGCACTGGATGCTTTTTTCCGCTCCGACCGCGAGCTGGCTGCCGCCCGCCAGCGGTTCTTCGATGCCCTCGCGGATCTGCCCGCGCTTGCCGGCCCGATGGAAGGACTGGCTGCGGCGATCCGCCGTTTGCAACGCATCTCCGACCGCCTGCGCATGATCGAGGAGCCCGAGAAATTCCCGGCGCAGACGGATCTTTCGCGCATCCGCGAATCCAGACTCGAACTCAGCGAACTGCGCCGCCGGGCCGACGCACTGGTTGATGAGTTGCTCGCGCACAAGGAGCGGATCGACCAGGCGCTTGCGGAGGTGGTGGACCATTACGCGCCCGAACGCATCGATGCGGTGGACCGCGCGATCCTGCGCCTTGGCTGCTACGAACTGCTGCACACCGACACACCGCCGAAGGTGGCGATCAATGAGGCGGTCGAGCTGGCCAAACGCTTCGGCACCAGTGACTCCGGCCGTTTTGTGAATGGCGTCCTCGACCGCATCGCACGCATCGCGCAAACCAGCCGGAGCGATTGAGGCACATCACCGCGTCATCCGCCGCACCATCCGCACACCCGATGAGATACCCGACCCCCTTCCAACAAAAAACCCTGTGGAATGCCGCCACCGGGGTTTCGATCCTGGTTCTGGGCGTGTTGGTGGCCGGGCTGGTCTGGCTCACGGGCCGCGTCTTCGGATTCCTCCAGCCGGTGCTGGTGCCGCTGATTGCCGCCGGGATCATCGCCTACCTGCTCGACCCCGTGGTGCGCCTGCTGGAAAAACGCGGCATCGGCCGGCTGTGGTCGGTGATCATGGTTTTCGCCGCGATTCTAACAGGAGCAGCGCTGCTGGTGGCGGCGGTCGTCCCAGGGCTCAAGCGCGGTCACCAGAACCTCCGGCTGCTCATCGAGCCGCATGCCGGGCAGGCCGTCGAGGCCCAGCCCGCCACCGGTGAGGCGCAGCGCCTCGGCGACACCTTGGCACGCGAACTGGGCAAGCTGCGCAAGCACCACGAGGGGGGCAGCATCGGCTGGCTGCTCGCCGAGGTCGATGACAAGGGGGAAGCGGTGGCCGCCCCTGCGGCGGCCGGGTTGGAAACTTACGCACGCAGCCGCGGTGGCCGCATGTTGTTTGAATACAAGGGTGCGATCCTCAGCACCGCGCGCGACTGGCTCAGCGCCGGCTCCACCCGCCTGCTCGGCTTCCTCGGGCTGGTGCTGGGAATGATCATGGTTCCGGTCTATCTGTTTTTTTTCCTCAAGGACTCCGCTGCCATCCGCACCCGCTGGCACCACTACGTTCCGCTCAAGGCCTCGCGCTTCAAGACCGAGCTCGTCGACACGCTTCGCGAAATCAACGGCTATCTGGTTTCCTATTTCCGCGGCCAGGTGCTGGTGGCCGCCATCGACGGCATCCTGGTGGGCGCGGCCCTCACGATCTTCGGCCTCCCATACGGTTTCCTGATCGGCGTGTTCATGGCCATCCTCGGGGTGATTCCCTACATCGGAAGCATCCTGTGCCTGATCCCCGCCTGCATCATTGCATGGCTTCACGCCCGCGACGGCGGCGCGCCGTTCGGAATGGCGCCATGGGCCTGTGTCGCGAGCGTCGTGGCGATTTTCGTGGTCGTCCAGCAGATCAACTCGTTGTTCACCGCGCCGAAGATCGTGGGCGATGCGGTGGGCCTGCACCCGCTCACGGTGATTTTCTCGATCTTGTTCTGGTCGCTGGTGCTGGGCGGATTCGTCGGCGCGTTGCTGGCAGTGCCCTTGACGGCCGCGATCAAGGTGTTTTTCCGCAGGTATCTCTGGGCGCGGCGGCTTGGCGAGCCGCCTGCGGAACAATTTGCCTGAGATGCCGCGCGGCGTGCTGCTCAGG
>JBIJBN010000237.1:0-3504 GCA_044345175.1 Luteolibacter sp. | reverse complement strand
ACCGTCCTGATGTCCCCGGTCATGGTGGCCGCCGCCGCCATCACCGGCCACATCACCGACGCCCGCGAACTCTTCCACATCGGGAAGGCCGCCGCCGTCGCCTGACACCTCTAACAAAACACTTCCAATGGCTCTCGAACCCGTCACCCAAGTCACCGGCCGCGCGGTCTTCATCCCGGGCGCGGACATCGATACCGACCGCATCATTCCCGCCCGGTTCATGAAGTGCGTCACTTTCGACGGCCTCGGCGAGTTCGCGTTTTACGATGTGCGCTTCAACCCGGACACCGGAGCGAAAACCGCGCACCCGCTCAACGACCCGCGCTTCGCCGGCGCCTCAATCCTGCTCGCGGGCGTCAACTTCGGCTGCGGCTCATCACGCGAACATGCGCCGCAGTCGCTGCGCAAATTCGGATTCAACGGCATCATCGCGGAGTCCTTCGCCGAGATCTTCTTCGGCAACTCAACCACGCTCGCCATGCCTTGCGTCACCGCCGCCGCGGCAGACATCGCCGCCCTGCGCGATGCCCTGGAGGCGGATCCCTCGCTGGAAGTGACCATCGATGTGGCGAATCTCCGCATCCTCACGTCCAGCGGCATGTCGTTCGCCGCGCAGATGCCCGAGTCCGCCCGCGAGGCGCTGGTCTCCGGCCGCTGGGACCCGATCCAGGAACTGCTCGACAACGAGCAGAGCATCGCCGCCAAGGCACGCGAACTGCAATACGTCTGATGGCGTCATCCCGGCGCGGAACCTGCCATGCCCACGGTGAATCACTCACCCATCACCGTCACCACGATCTCCCGCTGGTGTGGCATGGCGCGGTGCTCGAAAAGATAAATGCCCTGCCATGTGCCCAGCAGCATGCGGCCGCCGCGCAGCGGAATCGTCTCGCCGGTGCGCGTCAGCGCCATCCGGATGTGGCTTGGCATGTCGTCCGGCCCTTCCAGTGTGTGGCTGAACCACGGGGTGTCGTCCGGCACCAGTTTTTCAAAAAACACCTCGAGATCGCGCCGTGCGGAGGGATCCGCGTTTTCCATGATCACAAGGCTGGCACTCGTGTGGCGCACGAACACGGTGACTATGCCGTCGCCAATGCCGCTGCCGCCGGCCGCGCGTTCCACCTCGCCGGTGATTTCATGCAGGCCCTTGCCGCGGGTGCGGATGCGGATGGTGGAATGACGGACCATCGTCACGGACGGAAAAGCACTTTGCCCGCACGCTCGGGCGCGTCAAGCCGCGCCAGCGCTTCCTGAAATCGTTCCAGCGGAAACGTGGCGTCCACAGGCTGGACCAGCCTGCCCGCGGCCACCCGGGCGGCAAGATCCTGATAGACGGCGCGGACCTCGGCGGCGGGCGCCCTCTCCACCCAGCGCGTGACCCACAGCCCGCGCACCCGGATGTCGCGGAAAATCAGCAGGCCGTTCGGCATCGTGACCGGCTTGCGGCCCATCGCGCCATAGGTGATGTGAGTGCCGCCCTCACGCAGCAGTTTCATGACGCGCAACGCGCTGTCGCCGCCCACTGCATTGAAGGCGAGCGCGGCGTTCGCTCCGCCGAGCGCGGATTTCGCGGCGGCGAGCCCGGCATCGTCATCGAGGAAAACGTGATCGCCTCCAAGCGCGCGGAGTTCCTCTAACAATTCTTCCCGGCGGACGAAGGAAACTGTGTGGATACCGAGATCGCGGGCGAGTTGAATCACGCAGCGGCCGACGGCGGAGTTGCCGGCGTTCTGGACGATCCAATCGCCTTTCACCGCGGGTTCAATGCCGAAAAGCAACTGCCACGCCGTGGCCGGATTCACCTTGAGCATCGCGGCCTGCAGCGGATCCACGCCCGGCGGCAGCTTGAACAACGAGTCCGCCGCCACAGTGGCATGGCTCGCCCACGTCGCGGCACGCCGCAGGAAAATCACCCGGTCGCCGGGCGCGAAGGAGCTGTCGTTGCTGGCCACGACCTCGCCGCAACCCTCCACACCGGGTGTCGCCGGCAATTCGAGCGCCACCCCGTAAGTGCCCTCAATGGTGTTGAGGTCCGCAGGATTCAATGGCGCGGCCAGAATGCGCACAAGCACCTCGCCCGGACCGGGAGCGCGCGGCTCAAACGACCGGGTCTCTATCACCTCGGCGGGCTTGCCGGTCCGGTGGATGACAATGCGCGTTGCGGAAATCACCGATTCCATGGGCACATCCAACAGGCTGGCCGCCGACCCGCCAAGAAGGAAGCGCCGGCACGGGTCGGGATTGCGCACACACCGGAAACAACTCATGTTCGGCAGCGATGTGGCATGCGTTTCACTGGCCGGACTTCCTGCCCGCCTTCACCAAGGCGGCCGGCGACGCCGGGTTCACATCCACCACACTGGCCATGACCGCCGCCGGGCCCGTCATGGCATGGGATCGGGAAAGCTCCGGCCCGCACGTTTATCTCTCGGCCGGCATCCACGGCGATGAACCGGCAGGCCCCGCGGCACTGCTCGATCTGATGCGCGGCGGATTCTTTTCCTGCGGCATCCACTGGACGCTCTGCCCGGCACTCAACCCCACCGGACTGGCGTGTGAAATCCGTGAAAATGCCGACGGACTGGACATGAACCGCGACTACCGGCTCTGCAGGACAACGGAAGTGGCCGCACACGCGCAATGGCTCGCCCGCATGGGCCCGCCGGACTTGTTCCTCTCACTGCACGAGGACTGGGAAAGCACCGCATTCTACCTCTATGAAATCAACCTCGGCGCGGACCATCCGCAACGGACCCGCGGCATCGTGGAATCGGTGTGGCCATGGTTCCCGCCACATCCCGGCCCGCACATCGATGGCCACACAACCCGCGAACCGGGTTGGATCCACCATGCGGCCGAGCCGGACCTGCCGGACGGCTGGCCGGAGGCAATCCATCTGGCCAAACTCGGCTGCCCGCTCTCATTCACCTTCGAGACCCCCGGACGTGTGCCGCTGGCCGGACGCGTCGCCGCGCAATGCGCCGCCGTACGTGCCGCCTGCCGGCACCTCCCGCTGGCAGCGGGAAATGCAGGTTAGAACAATTCGTCCTGGCCGGGCATGAGCCTCCGGAACGAGCCCGCATCCAGCGCCGGAGTGCCCGGATGGAGTTTGTGCCTGGCACAACACGCAGCAAACAATGCCTTCCACTGTGCGGCTGCCGCACCACTGCCGCGCATCCTCACACCCGCGGCACTGCTGTTGAGGCTCCCGCCATGACTCGCCCGGATCCGCCCGAGGATTTTCTCCCGTGCCATCGGCCGGTGACGCTCAAGCCACCCGGAAAACACACCGGCCACCGCTCCCGGCAGCCGCACCAGCGAATACGCCGCAAATGACGCGCCGTGATCCGCCGCAGCGGACAGAATGGTAGGTAGCTCGGAATCGTTCAGCCCGGGAATCATCGGCGCGGCACTCACGCCGGCGGGAATCCCGGCTCCGGCCAGCGCACGGATCGCCTCCAGCCTCGCGCGCGGTGATGAAGCCCGCGGCTCCAGAACACGGGC
>JBIJBN010000160.1:0-5137 GCA_044345175.1 Luteolibacter sp. | reverse complement strand
AACCGTGAGATCACCCGCAAGCCGGGCATCCGGCAATGTGATCCGCACTTCACGGATCCGGGCATCGTCTGCAATCGCATTCATGGGAATTCCTGCTGCGGCATTGATACAATCTGCCCGGAACATCGGGTTTTGAAATAGGCGATCCCGCGCGCCGGTCATACGCGCCTTTGCGATGCCGGCGCACGCGGATCTTCGGGATTGTATCCAGGCGCCGGATCCGGCATACTGGTGCCATGCATCGGAATTGACGGATGCTGACGAAGCCCGCCCGGTCCTGAAAAAAAGCGCGCGGCATGTCCCCGCGCCACCACCTGCGGCCGGGATCCCAACACCCGCACCCACCCATGGAATCCGACATCATCATCGACCACGGCGACCCCGTGCGCCAGTTCGCCGTCATGCTGCCGAACCGCGCCGGCGCGCTCGCCGCCATGGTCAAGCTGCTGCGCGCCTCCGCCATCGAGGTCATCGGTCTGAGCGTCCAGGACTCACGCGACGCCACCGTGGCGCGCATCGTCGTTTCCGATCCGGACACCACCGATCAATTGTTCATGGAAAAAGGCATCCCGCACACCGTCTGCGACCTGGTGGTCGTCGCCCTGCGCGAGTCCGGACCCGGCCTGCTCCAGTGCCTCGACACCCTGATGATCGCCGAGACCAACGTGGACTTCGCCTACGCCCTTATGCCCTGCCCGGACGGACACGCGCTGCTTGCCATGCACGTCGAGGACTACGAATTCGCCGTGGCCATTCTTCACCAAAGCGGCTTCCGCCTGATGTATCAGGAGGACTTGAGCCGCTGAAGCACTGCCACACCGCCACGCGGTTTGTTGTCAGTATTCCTCCTCCTCGGCCTCCCCCGGCACCGGCGGCAGCACGTCCTCGCGCATCAACAGGCGCTCGAGATCCAGATCGGCCAGCAGGTCGGCCGCAGTGCCGCGGACAATCGCCGCGTAGGGAATGATGCGGTCCAGCTCGGCGACCGCGCAATGGACCATCGAGCGGATGATGTCCGGATCAAAACGCTCGCGCTCGAAAAGATTCGTGATCCGGAAAACCAGCATCGCGCGGTCCATGTCATATTCAAAGCCGCCGAGCGTGAGCTGCTTGTTCGCACGCGCGAGCAGTTCGAGCAGCGCCGGCAGCTGTGCCGCCCCGGCAGCCATCGGCGACTCCGCAACCACGCTCAGCGCGTTGATCTGCGGATGCGCCTGGGCGACCAGGTCGACGCGCGTGTGGTGCGCCTCGAATCCGGCACGCAGCACGTCGCGGCCATCGACCAGCTCGCAATGCCAGCCATTGGCCCCGAACGTTTCCTCCACCGTGAGAATCTGCCTGGAATGCGGACGCACGGGTGGACTCTGCGGCGGCCCGCGCCCGCGAGGCAACGATTTTCAGGATTGCAACTCAGGCTTTGACCTCCGGCGTGGATGGGGCATTCTGCCCGCGCCATGCGTTTTTCCGGCACCCACACCGCCCTGATCACCCCGTTCCGCGACGGCGCGATCGACGCGCCCGCATTCAAGGCCCTGATCGACCGCCAGATCGCCGGCGGAGTGGACGGCATCGTGCCGGTGGGCACCACGGGCGAGTCCCCCACCCTCGACATGGCGGAACACATCGAGGTGATCCGCCTGGCCGTGGAATTCGCCGCCGGGCGCTGTGAGGTGCTGGCCGGAACCGGCGCCAACGCCACCGCCGAAGCCATCGAACTCACCGAAGCCGCGGAAAAACTCGGAGCCACCGGCTCATTGCAGGTCTGCCCGTATTACAACAAACCCTCACAAGAGGGCCTTTACCTGCATTTCAAAACGATCGCCGCGCACACCGCGCTGCCGATCATGCTCTACAGCGTGCCCGGCCGCTCGATGATCGAGATCGCTCCGGAAACCGCCGCGCGGCTCGCCGCGGATTGCCCGAACATCACGGCCATCAAGGAGGCGGGCGGCTCGGTGGAGCGGGTGAACCAGCTGGTGCAGGCGCTGCCGGAGGATTTCGGCATCCTCTGCGGTGATGATCCGCTCACCCTGCCGTTCATCGCCAGCGGCGCCTGCGGCCTCGTGTCGGTGGCCGCGAACCTCATCCCGGATGTCATGGCCCGCCTCGTGCGCGCTTGCCTCAACGGCTCGTTTGACGAGGCTCTTGTCCTGCACAAACACCACTACCCGCTCATGCGCGGCCTGATGTCGCTGGATGTGAATCCGGTGCCAATCAAATCCGCCGTCGCCATGCAGGGCCACTGCGCGCCGGAGTTCCGCCTGCCACTCGCGCCGCTCGGTGCCGACGCATCGGCCAGGCTCGCCGCCCTTCTCGAATCCTACAACCTGCTCTGAACCACCCACCACTCCTCCCCCGACATGGCCAAACTCTTCATTCCCGGACCGATCGATGTTTCCAAGGACACCTACTGTGCGATGAGCCAGCCGATGATCGGCCACCGCGGCAGCGAGTTCGAGGCGCTCTACGCCTCCACCCAGCCAATGCTCCGGGACCTCGCCGGCACCAGCCGCCCGGTGTTTCTGAGCACTTCCTCGGCATGGGGCGTGATGGAGGCCGCCCTCAGGAACCTCTGCGCGAAAAAAGTCCTCACACTCTGCTGCGGCGCGTTTTCGGACAAGTGGTTCAGCGTGGCGAAAAGCATGGGCATCCAGGCCGACAAGGTGCAGGTGGAATGGGGCGAGGCGATCCCGCCGGAAGCCGTGCGCGCGAAACTCGAAGAGGGCGGCTTCGATCTGGTGACGCTGATCCACAATGAAACCTCGACCGGCGTGATGAACGACCTCGAAGGCATCGCCGCGGTGGTGAAATCCTTTCCCGGCGTGTTGTTTGTGGTGGACGCGGTTTCCTCATTCTCCGCCGTGCCAATCCACATGGACAGGCTGGGCATCGACGTGCTGCTGGCCGGCGTGCAGAAGGCGCTCGCACTGCCGCCCGGGCTCACGATCTTCGCTTGCTCGCAGGCAGCGCTCGAACGCGCCGAGGGCATGCCGAACCGCGGTTATTATTTCGACTTCATCGAATTCGCCAAGAACGCGGAGAAAAACAACACGCCCTCCACCCCGGCCATCTCGCTGATCTTCGGCCTCCGGCACATCCTCGGCGTGATCGAGGCCGAGGGGATGGAAAACCGCTTCGCACGCCACAAGGCCAACAACACCATGATCCATGAATGGGGCGCGCGGCATGACTTCCGCCACTTCGCCCCCGAGGGCAACCGCTCGGTCTCGCTCACCTGCTTCCACACACCCGCGGGATTCGACCAGTCCACATTCATCAAGACACTCAAGTCCGGGCACGGGTTCGTCATCAATGGCGGCTACGGCAAGATCAAGGGACTCACTTTCCGCATCTCCAACATGGGCAACGAAACCCGCGAGACCATGCAAGAACTGATCGACGCGATGGACGAGGTGCTCGGCTGAAGCCGCTCAGTCCTTCACCAGCGCGGCGGCGTAAAACCCGTCGAAACCGGTGGCCGCGGGTGACACCACCTGCTCCGCCACCAGCGTGAATCCGCCATTTTCCACAAAGCTGTCCACCACGGCGCAGTTTTCGGATGGCAGGATCGAGCATGTCGCATAAACCAGCCGGCCGCCGGGTTTCAGCATCACGGCGTATGCCTGTATAAGCTCGCGTTGGACGGCCCGCGCGCGCTCGACCTGCGCGGGCTTGAGCCGCCACTTGAGGTCGGGCTGCCGCTTGAGCGTACCAAGACCCGAACATGGGGCATCGATCAGGAGACGGTCGCCGATGCCTGCGAAATCCGCCGGCGTGCCTGCGGTGATCGGTTTGGGACTCACACAGGTGGCCCCGGCCCGTCTGGCGCGACGTCCGAGCTCGGCGAGTTTTCCAGCATCCACATCCATGGCGTAGACACGGCCCTCGTTGCACATCAACGCGGCAAGGTGCAGTGCCTTGCCGCCCGCGCCGGAACATGCGTCGATCACACGCTCGCCCGGCTGCGCATCCAACATCGGCGCGATCATCTGCGAGCCCGCATCCTGAATCTCGACCCGTCCGTCGGCGCGCAGCGGCTTCGGCAACGTCTTGCCCGCGGGCAGGACCAGCGCGTCCGGCAGTCCCGGCACCTCGGATGCCTCCACCCCGGCCGCAGCCAGCCACTCGAGCGCCTGCGCGCGGCTGCCCTTGAGCGTGTTCACCCTCAGGAAAACCGGCGCCCGGCGGTTGAGTGCCGCGATTTCCGCATCCCAGCGGCCACCCAGCCCGTCCATGCCCAGCTCGTCCAACCAGTCCGGAATCGATTCACGCACGGCCCGCGGCTGCTCCGCGAGACCCGCCTCGCGGTCCCGCATCTCATCCGCGCCCGCACCGTGATATCTCCACCACGATGGAATCTCATGACCCATGCGCACCCACTGCGCGGCACACATCGCATCGGTCTCCCCGCTGTCCGCCAGAAATCCCAAAGCCCGCCGCCAGCGCACCACCTCATACACCGTGCCGGCGATGAACGCCCGGTCGCGCCTGCCCCAGCGCGGGTTGGCCTCGAAGGCGGCCGCAAGCGCGTGATCCAGCACCTTGTGCTCCTTGAAGACGGATTTCACGATGCCGGAGGCGGCCTCGGCAAGGATGCGGTGCATTTTCATCGGGCGCGCAACCTTCACGAAAAACCCACCCGTGGCAAACCCTACGAACCGTGACATGACGGCCGCCGCGCCGGACCCACGGCACTCCGGTAAAAATCACGAAACCGAATTTCCGCATTCTAAAATCCAAGCCCACCCCGCAACCTCGCCGCCCAGCACTCCCGATGCCCCTGCCCACCGTCCAAATCAAAACCATCAGCTTCCACCCGTCGATCTGGCCCAAGATGATCGGCGAGGTCTCCCGCGACGCACGGCCCGGCGGCCTCGTCCGCGTGCTCGGCAAGGAGGGCACGCCGTTCGGCTGGGGACTCTGGAACCCGAAATCCCGCATGCCGCTGCGCATCGTCAGCCACTCCACCGGGGAACTCGACGAATCATTCTTCGAATCCGCCATCCACCGTGCCGCGGAACTGCGCCGCGACATCCTCGGCCTCGATGCACACACCGACTCCTACCGCGCCATCCACGGCGACGCCGATTTCCTGCCGGGCATCGTGGCCGACAAGTTCGCCGATGTGCTCTCGGTT
>JBIJBN010000011.1:0-15378 GCA_044345175.1 Luteolibacter sp. | reverse complement strand
CGACTTTGACGACTTCGAGCCATCCATGGACACACCGGTTGGCGACACCCTTGCCAGCTGCCCGTATTTCAAAACCGATCGCAAATCACCCGCTGCGGGACAATCCATAGGCAATCCGGTGTCAGGAAGGTTTTCGATCCTGTCGGTGGTCGATGGCATGCTGGAGAGCGCGGGTGGCCGGCGCTTCGGCAAGGGACGCTTCCTGCTGCTGCCATGCGACGCCCCGCCGCTCACCGCGCTGGAGGATTCCATCGTTCTCCAGATCACGCTTCCCTGATCCGCGCGCGATTGCGCCACCCGCGCCATGCGTGGAACAGGAATCCCGCCGCAAACAGGAACATGAACAACGAGAAAAACTGCCCTTTGGTCAGGATGCCGACCATTGCCGCATCGGGTTCGCGGAACTGCTCGCCGATGATTCGGAAAATGGCGTAGAAGCCGAAAAACAAGCCGGTGAGCAAGCCGTCAGGCGCCTTGGGGCAACGCACGCGCACCAGCCAGAGGATCAGGAAGAGCAATCCGCCCTCCAGCAGCGCCTCATAGATCTGCGAGGGATGCCGCGCGGGAAGATAATCCGCGAGCACGCCGGCCACCTCCGGATTTCCACGTGCGGCCGCCGCCAGGGATTCAAGCGATCCACTGTGTGCCAGCGCGGGTTCGATGCGCGTGCATTCCTGCCATGCAGCGTTCTGCACCTCCGCGGGCTCCTGTGCCAGCGAGAGCGGGAATTTCACCGCCCATGCCACACCCTCCGCCACCCGTCCATACAGCTCGCCATTGATGAAATTGGCCACCCGCCCGCAGAACAAACCCAGCGGAGCCACCACACACAGCCCGTCGCCCAGGCCTGTCCACGTGACCCGGTGTTTCCTCGCGTAAAACCACGTGAAAACCACCAGCCCGAGAATGCCGCCATGGCTGGCCATGCCGCCTTCCCACACCCGCAGCACCATCAGCGGATCACCCAGCAGCGCACCCCATCCGGATTCAGGAAGCTGATAGAAAAACACATGGCCCAGCCGCCCGCCCAGAAACACCCCGAACAAGGCGGCCGCCGCGATGAAATCACCCGTCTGCTCCGGCTTGAGCACCCACAACCCGCGCCGCGCCAAATGCCGCAACAGGAAATAACCACCCAAAAAACCCGCCAGATATGCCAACCCATACCACCGCAACTGGATCACCTCGGTCACGCGCAACAGCACCGGGTTCAGATCATGCAGGTAAGTGGCGGGCACACCGGCACCTCACACCATCAACCGCCGCCGCGCAAGCCGCTTCCCGGTTGACCCGGCGGCACCCTCCGCCGATGCTGCCCGCATGCCCGCCATGCAGGATCTTCCCGACCTCCAGTTCATCGAAGCACGGCACAAACTGCTCGACCTTGCCGCATTCCTCGACCGCATCGACCGCCATCAGGGCGCGGCGGATTTGCGCATCAAGGCGATGAAACAAGCGCTGCCGATCCTGCTTGCCGAGCGGCCCGACCGCGCCAAGGCGATTCTCGAGGCGTTTTCAGACCCGACCACCGTTGCGGTGCCCGAGGCGCCGCGCAACGGCGCATGCGGCGCATGGAGCGGCGCCTAGCCGCGCGACCCCCGCGCTTCGCTCTTGGCTCCGCGCGCTGATCCACCTAAACAAGCCCGCACATGCGGCTCTACGACACGCTCACCCGGACCGAACGGGATCTTCGCCCCATCGACGGCTCGACCTTCCGGTTCTACTGCTGCGGACCCACGGTTTACGGGCCGGCGCACATCGGGAATTTCCGCACCTTCGTACTGCAGGACGTGCTGCGCCGCACGCTGGAAACTGGCGGCACACGCACACTCCATGTCCGCAACATCACCGATGTGGACGACAAGACGATCCGCGAATCGCAACACGCCGGCATGTCACTGGCCGCATTCACCGCCCAATGGACTGACCAATTCCACCACGACTGCGAGATGCTCGGCCTGCTGCAGCCACACATCGAGCCCGGTGCCGTGGCGCACATCCCGCAGCAGGTCGCGATGATCGCCGAACTGGTTGCCAAAGGCCATGCCTACACCTCCGAGGACGGCTCGGTGTATTTCAAAATCTCATCATTCCCGGAATACGGGAAACTCTCGCGCCTGGAGGAACGCCAGCTCGTCCTCGGCAAAACCCAGAACCGCCGGGCCAACGCGGACGAATATGAAAAAGACAACCTCTCGGACTTCGTGCTGTGGAAGGCCCGCCGCCCGGAAGATGGTGAAAACCACTGGCCATCCCCATGGGGCGAGGGCCGCCCCGGCTGGCACCTCGAATGCTCGGCCATGATCCGGGAATACCTCGGCGTGGACTTCGACCTCCACTCCGGCGGCGTGGACCTGGTTTTCCCGCATCATGAAAACGAGATCGCCCAGAGCACATGCGCCTGTGGCGGGCACTTCGCCGCTCATTGGTTCCACATCGCCCACCTGCTGGTGGATGGCGGAAAAATGTCGAAATCACTCGGCAACCTGCACACCCTCGATGATCTCCGGCAACGCGGATTCACACCGATGGAACTGCGCTACGTCCTCATCGGCGGTCACTACCGCAAACCGCTCAACTTCACACTCGAATCACTCCACGCCGCTCGCGAGGCACTGGCCAAACTCGCCAAAGGCGCCCGCCACCTCGCAGCCATGAGCGGCGGCGGGTCACGGCTCGACTCCGCCGGCTTCGGCCCGTTCCAAGCGGCATGGGACAGCCTCAACGACGACCTCAACACCCCGGCCGCACTCGGCGGCCTGTTCACCGGACTGCGGGATGCCGCGGGCCTCACCGGCAGGGATGCCGCCGCGGCGCTGGCAGGCTTCAACCGCATGCTGCGCGCCCTCGGCATCCGTCTGCCCGAACCGGACCATCACGGCGAATCCGCAGTCCCGGAGGAAATCCGGTCCCTCGCCGAAACACGCTGGCAGGCACGCCTCGCCAGAAACTGGGCGGAGTCCGACGCCCTGCGCGCCGAACTCGCCACTCGCGGCTGGCTGGTCAAGGACGGCAAGGATGCCTACACGCTGGAGCGCATGTGACTGCGGTTTTGATTGCATGCCGGGCGCTCTCCCCGGAGAGTGCCCCCGTCCCGGATCCAAGCGCCCCATGATCGTCGTCGCCGTCGCCAACCAGAAGGGAGGTGTGGGAAAAACCACCACCGCCCTGAACCTGTCCGCCGCATTGGCCATGCGCGGCCAGCGCGTGCTGCTGCTGGATCTCGATCCGCAGGCAAACTGCACCAGCGGCCTCGGAATCGATGCACCGCCGAACGCCAGCATGTATCCGGTGCTCACGGGCGGCGCCACCGTGCACCAGCAAATCCTCCCCAGCGGCCGCGAAAACCTCTCGCTCGTACCATCGGAAATGGACCTCGCCGGCGTGGAAATCGAACTCGCACGCGGCGACGACCACCTCACCCGCCTGCGCGGCATCCTGCAGGGACTCAAACCCAACGACCTGTTCGAATTCTGCATCCTCGACACCCCGCCGTCGCTCGGCGTGCTGATGACCTCCGCGCTTGCCGCGGCCGATGAAATCCTCATCCCGCTCCAGTGCGAATGGTTCGGCCTCGAGGGACTGGCGAAAATCGTCCATGTCATCGACCAGATCCGCGATGCCGGCGCCAACCCGCACGTGCGCCTCGAAGGCATCGTCATGACGATGTATGACGGCCGCACCCTGCTCTCGCGACAGGTCGTCGAGGAGGTGTCGAATTACTTCCCGGATCAAATCTACCGCTCCACCATCCCGCGCACCATCCGCATCGGCGAGGCACCCAGCCATGGCAGGACGATCTTCGAACACGATCCCTCCGGACCCGGCGCCCAGGCCTACGCCGCGCTGGCCGATGAGTTTCTAACAAGACACGCCGCCTGCGGCCCGCTCATCGCCGGAGGCTGATCCACCCCATGCTCGCCAAACGCATCATCCCCTGCCTCGACGTCACCGACGGCCGCGTTGTCAAGGGCGTCAATTTCGTGGACCTCATCGATGCCGGCGACCCGGTGGAATGCGCGCTGGCTTACAATGCGCAGGAGGCGGACGAACTGGTTTTCCTGGACATCACCGCATCCTCCGACAACCGCGCCACCATGGTGGACGTGGTCCGCCGCACTGCCGGGCACTGCTTTATTCCGCTCACCGTGGGCGGCGGCATCCGCAGCGTGGAGAACATGCGCGAAATGCTGCTGGCGGGCGCCGACAAGGTGGCCATCAACACCGCCGCCATCAAGGACCCTGCGCTCATCGATGCGGGCGCAAGGACATTCGGCAGCCAGTGCATCGTGGTCGCCATCGACGCCAGGCGCGAAGGCCCGGGCAAATGGGGGGTTTACACCCACGGCGGCCGCCACCCGGCCGGACTGGATGCGGTGGAATGGGCGCGCGAAGCCTGGCGGCGCGGCGCCGGGGAAATCCTGCTCACCAGCATGGATGCGGACGGCACCCAGGCCGGATATGACATCGAGCTCACCGCGGCGGTCTCCTCCGCAGTGGGCATCCCGGTGATCGCCAGCGGAGGCGCCGGAACACTCGACCACATGGTGGAAGTGCTGGACCGCGGCAAGGCGGACGCCGTGCTGGCCGCAAGCATCTTCCACTTCGGCAAACACACGGTGGCGGATGCCAAACACCACTTCGCCAGCCGCGGCGTGCCGGTGCGGCCGCCTTCAGGAACCCTGGCCGCCACCCGCACCCGATAGCCCCTCGGCAATCGATTTGATGTATTCACCCGACTCGGTCTCGACCAGCGGGCGCTCGAGCATGTCCTCGTAAATCGCGATATACCGCCTTGCCACCTCCTTGTGGCTGAACTCCGCCGCGCTCTCCACCATGACGCGTGACAACTCGCGCCTGCGGACGTCCAGCGGCAGCGCGTGAAACTCCATCGCCCGGTCCATCGCCCAGCGCAGGCCCTCCGCGCTGTAGTGGTCGAAGCGGAATCCATTGCCCCGCGAATGCTCCACATCCAGATGCCGCACGGTGTCATACAGCCCGCCGGTGGCGTGCACCACCGGCAGCGACCCATAAAGCGGCGCGGTCATCTGCGGCAGGCCGCAGGGCTCGAACAACGAGGGCATCAGCATGAAATCGGAGGCGGCATAAGCCAGCCGCGACAGGCGCTCGTCGAAGTCCACCACCGAGACCCGCTCGCTGAGGTCGAAGTCCGCCACAATCTGATCCAGCCAGTGTTGGTGCGGGCCGTTCGCCACCACCACGACCTGCAGCCCCCGCGACCCATAGTCCGAGACCACCTGGTGCAGGATGTCCGTGAGCAGCTGCGGCCCCTTTTGCACCGGATCAAGCCGCGACGGCCAGTAGAAGACCGGCGCATCCGCATCCTCCTTGAGCTGCAGCTCGCGCTGCATCGCCAGCTTGTTCGCGGCCTTGCCCTCGATCACGTCGTCCACGGTGAATTTCCGCTCCAGCGAATCATCCGTGGCGGGATCATACGAAACATCCGGCGCGTTGAGGATGCCCGCGGAACAACCGGCATGGTATTTGTTCCGCAGCTCGGTGCGGACCGAGTCCGGGACCACCGTGTGCCAGCCCTCCACAATCTCCCAGAGGAACCGCGGACTGACGGTGTTGATGTAATGCGCGGCGAAAATCCCGGAGGTCAGCAGGTCCACCGGCACCTGCGACCGGGCATGATAGTAATTCACCGGATGCCCGCAGAAATACAGATTCATCCAGAATTCCGCAGCATCGATGCCGGCCTCCTCGACCTGCGCCAGCGACACCTGCCGCGTGTGGATGTTGTGCACGGTGAACAGGCTCTTGATCGCCCGCCGCCGCGCCATCGCCGGAATCAACGCCGTCATCCAGTCGTTGCAATGGATCAGGTCCGGCCGCACGCGCGGAATGATGTGGTTGATCACCTCGCGCTGGAACACGAGTGCGATGCGCATCGCCTCCTCGTTGTGGTTGCTGTAAACCTGGTCGCGATAATAGAAAATCCGGTCCTCCGCCAGATGGATGTGCGTGTCCGGCAGCACCTCATGGTATTTCCTCAGCTCCTTGTCATGCAGGTTGAAGATGTCGCCTTGGAACATCCGGCGGTAGTTGGGCAGCGCGACATGGACGTCGGCCCCCAACTCGAACAACGCCGATACCAGCGAGGCAGACACATCGGCCATGCCACCCGCCTTGGCGGACATCCTCTGGGTCATGTTGCCCATCCCCTGGGGCAGATAGGTGATTTCCGGCGTGACGATCAGGATCCTCGGCTTGGCGGGTCTGACGGTGACGGCTTTGGCTTTGGAGGGCATCGGAATCAGGGTGGCGGTGGAGGGACATTCGCGCGTTGCGAGCGTGAGCAAATCCCAAGCCAGCCGCCACCCTTAACTGCGGAACTCCGCATATTTTTTGATCAGACCGGGTTTTCCGCCAAGTGACGGATGCAGAACCGCGACCAGGTCTCCAGGTCGCCGAAGCGCGGCCCGTTGAGCTCATCCAGTGGCAGGAAACCGAGATCGGCCAGCGCCTCCTCGCGGGATCGCACCGCCTCGGACTCCAGATCCACCAGGTGGACAATCCCGAGATGGACCTGCCCGACCGCATTCGAGTCGTCGTTGAGCAGCGCGATCACCCGGTGCGCATGACTGCCGGGCAATTCCAGCTCCTCCTCGATCTCGCGGGTCACCGCGGCATGATACGCCTCCGGTCCGGTCCTGCCGCCGCCGGTGTCCACGGGATTCACATGGCCGCCAACACCCACCGAGATTTTCGCATGCAGACGGCTCTCCCCACCGGATTTCCCGCGGGTGTAATGGAGGATCCGACCGCCGCAGCGGAAGACGCAATACGGAATCAACTGCTTGTGACCCGGATCCTCCTCGGCCTCGGCCCGGTCCATGAAAAAATGGTTCGCCGGATCAAGCAACCGCGCCAACGCGCCCTCCAATCCCTCGGTCCGGATGCCCTCGAAAATCCCGATTTCCTCAAACAATGCCCGTGGAACCACCAACACCTGCTCACCCGCGTATCTCGACATGCCGCGCAGGATAATCAGGCCCCACCGGAGGCAAAGTGAATTCTCCCGAACACCCGCGCGCCGCAACCGACGCAACCCAATCACAGGGCCTGCCGCCCGCGACATGATGCCGAATTTCGCGAAAAAATCGTCTTGCCCGCCGCCAAGCCCGGGCATAAACCTCCCGCCACCCGTGAGGGGCGTTAGCTCAGTTGGTAGAGCACTTGCATGGCATGCAAGGGGTCAGCGGTTCGAATCCGCTACGCTCCACCACTCCTTCAGGGCCCGGATTCGTTCCAGTGAAGACCCTCTTCGAAAAAATCCGCGACGGCGAGATTCCCGCAACCATCCTGCACCGGGATGACCATTGCATCGCCTTCCGCGACATCTCGCCACAGGCACCCGTGCACGTGCTGGTCGTGCCCGTCAGACCGGTCGCCCGCGTCGGCATGGCCGCCAACGAGGATGCGGAGCTGCTCGGCCACCTGCTGCTCACCGCGGCGAAAATCGCCCGCAACGAGGGGATCGACACATCCGGCTACCGCTTGGTCATCAACAACGGCGCCGACGGCGGCGAAACCGTGCCGCACCTCCACGTCCATCTGCTCGGAGGCCGCAATCTCGGCTGGCCGCCCGGCTGATCCAATCCCATGCCGAACAGGCTGCTCCATCTTGTCGCCGGCCTGCTCGGATCACTGCCGGCACAGGCGCTCGATTTCCGCCCGCCACGCGCGAATCCGCGAGAATCACCTCCCCCCACGCCGCATGCGGCCCCTGCCGGCCATGTGGTCCTCGTCCACGGATTTCTCGAGACCGGAGACAATTTCAAGCCACTGCGCAAAAACCTGCAGGATCAAGGCTACGGCTGCCTGGTCCCACGGCTCCGGCCGGGCGACGGCAGGAGCGGAATCGAATCGCTTGCAGCAGGCTTGAAGCATGAGATCGACACCGCCCTTGGCCCGGACCAGCCGTTCACCCTGATCGGCTTCAGCATGGGCGGCCTCGTGAGCCGCCACTACCTGCAACATCTCGGCGGCGCCTCGCGCTGCAGGATGCTCGTCACTATCTCGTCACCGCACCATGGCACACACACCGCCTGGCTCTACCCGGGAACAGGCGCACGGCAAATGCGTCCCGGCAGCGTGTTCCTCAAGGACCTCGCCCGCTCGGAACACCGCCTCGGCGCCATGCCAGTCGTCTCATACCGCACACCCATGGATCTGATCATCCTGCCTGCGGCAAGCTCGGTCTGGAATCGCGCCGAAAACATCGCCCTTCCGGTGCTCATGCACCCGCTGATGCCCGGCAACCGTGCGGTCGTGCGCGACATCAGCCGCCGTCTCGCCACCATGCCCCGCGGATGATCCGGCCCGCACTCCTTCTTGCGCGCGTCGCGCGCCTCTGCTTTCCTCCTGCCTCCGCCCGCAGCCATGTTCTACCTCACCACCGCCATCGATTACACCAACGGCGCACCCCACATCGGCCATGCCTATGAAAAAGTGCTGGCCGATGTGATCATCCGCTACCGCCGCCTGCGTGGCGACGAGGCATTCCTCATGACCGGCGTGGACCAACACGGACAAAAGGTCCAGCAAACCGCGGAAAAGGAAGGCGTCCACCCCGCCACCTTCGTCAAACGCACCACCCGGAAATTCATCAACCTGTGGGAAAAACTCGGCATCAGCCACGACGGCTGGGCGGAAACCACCGACCCTCGCCACAAGGCCTGCGTCCAGGCCATCCTCACCAGCCTCAAAGACCAGGGGGAACTCTACAAGAAGACACACACCGGCCACTACTCGGTGCGCCAGGAACAATTCCTCTCGGATCGCGACCGCGACGCATCCGGCAACTTCGGCCCCGAGTGGGGAGAGGTGGTCGAACTGGCCGAGGAAAACTGGTATTTCAAACTCAGCAACCACACCGGCTGGCTCATGGGTTACCTTGAAACCACGGCCGATGCCGTGATCCCCGCCTTCCGCAAGGCCGAGCTGCTCAACGCGGTGGAACGCAATTCCGGCACCGACCTCTGCATCTCACGCCCCAAGGAGCGCCTGCGCTGGGGCATCGAAATCCCGTTCGACACCGGCTTCGTCACCTACGTCTGGTTCGACGCGCTCATCAACTACGCGTCCTTCGCCGGATACCGCGCCGCGCCGGATTCCAAACTGCCCGATTTCAACACGCTCTGGACCGCGGACGAACGGCCGGTCCACCTCATCGGCAAGGACATCCTGGTGCCCGCACACGGGATCTACTGGCTGTGCATGCTCCACGCCATGGGCTTCCCGGACGATCTTATCCCGCGCCTGCTCGTCCACGGCTGGTGGAACATCCGCGGCGAAAAAATGAGCAAGTCGCTCGGCAACATCGTCGACCCCGCCGAACTCGCAGACACCTTCGGCGTGGATGCCCTGCGCTACTACCTCGTGCGCGACATCGTCACCGGCAAGGACTCGGACTTCGACATCGAACGCCTCGTCATGCTCTACAACACCGAGCTGGCCAATGAACTCGGCAACCTCTGCAACCGCGCCCTCAACATGAGCCAGCGCTACACCGGCGGCACCATCTCACGCGGCGGTCCCTTCGCGGATGCCGACCTCGCGCTGCAACAATCGCTGGCCGATTCCACATCCGCCTACCGCGGCGCGATGGACGCGTTCGATGTCTCTGCGGGACTTGAGGCGCTGGGACGCCACGTCGTCCATTGCAACCAGTATGCCGAACGCATGAAGCCATGGGAGCTTCACAAGAACCCGGAAAACCACCCGCGCCTCGCCACCGTGCTGCAACATCTGGTGGAAAGCATCGCCCACTGCGCCGTGCTGATCTCGCCGGTATTGCCGGAAGCCGCGAACAAACTCTGCGCGCAGCTGAATCTTCCCTACCTTGCCGAACTCGGAATCTCCGGCCTCCACTGGGGCCTGGTGCCGGAGGGTCACGTGATCGGAAAACCCAAGCCGGTCTTCCCGAAGATCCTCGCCGGCGAGCCGGGATAGCCCGCCCGCAAGCACCTCATTTTGCTTGGTGCCCCGGCTTCCATGCAGCCATGCTCGACGCATGACCCGCAAGTCCGCCACCCTCGTCATCACCGGACTTCTCACAACCGCCATGATGGCGGCGGAGGCGGACCTTCCTGCGGTGGAGGATTGCATCCCCGCGGCAGTCCGCACCCTCGCGGAGCCCGCCATGATCGAATTTCCCGGCGGCATCGGAATGGCGGTGAGCGCATCCACCTATCAGGCCCAGGCACGCGTGCTGCAAGGCATCAACCACCTGCACGGCGGCTGGGAATTCGAAGCCAGCCGGCATTTCGCCGCAGCCCTGCGCGAGGATCCGGAATGCCTCCTCGCCCACTGGGGCATGGTCGTCTGCCTGCTCCACCCCATGCCGGAAACACTCGATGCCCGCATGGCCGCCTGCGAACGCATGTTCGCACTGATCGAACGCGGGGCAGGCACGGAACTCGAACGCGGATATGCCTACGGCCTGGTCAAATTCCTCGAGGAAGGCCCCGCGGCCGCCGCCAATGCCTTCCGCAAGGTTTCCACACGCTTCCCCAACGACCCGCAGTCCGCCGTGTTTGCGGCGGTTTTCAGCCGCGGTGGCTTCGATGACTCGGGCGAGCCCACGCCGGATCAGGAGCAGGCACGGAATGCACTGCTGGCCTTGGTGGAAAAACAACCGGACAGCCATGTGCCGCTCAATGCCCTGCTTCTCATCCATGCCGAGGCACCCGATCCGCAAACCGCGCTGCCCCACGCGCGCAGGCTTGCCGCGATGATGCCGGATTACCCGCCCGCCGCACACCTCGCCGGCCACTACGAATGGCGCTGCGGCAACCATGCGGCCGCAGCCGCCGCTTTCACCCGCGCCACCTCGCTCTATCAGAAATGGATGCGCGATGGCGGCATCCCGCTGGCCGATTGCCCGGAATGGATCAAGGCGGAGGGCTACCGCATCGTCGCCATGGCATCACTCGGACAGGACGAGGCCGCGCGCGCCGCCGCCGCCACCCTCGCCGCCACGCCGGACATCGACGACCGCCCGTCTTCCGCGGGCAACCGGATGCTCTTGTGGGAGGCGAAATCCCTGCCGGCACGCCTTGCCGTGGCATCCCGCGCCATCGCGGAACAAGCGGCCTCATCGCTGCCTCCACCAACTCAAACCGCAGCCTACCGTAAGCATTCCCTCGCCTCATGGTGGATCGACGGCCTGCGCATCCTCTTCGAAGCCAGACGCCTTCTGGAATCCGATGATCCGGACGGCGCGCGCGATGTGCTCGCCGCCCTCGACCACCACTGCGCGTCGATGGCGCGCACCCGCGCGGCTGCCGTCAAAAACGGCGAGATTTCAATGTGGACGCGCGGACTGCGCGGCCTTGAAATGCTTGGAGCCGAATTGCGCGGCGACATCGCGATGGCCGGACCTCCCGGGCGGCGCGGCACCGCTTACAACTGGTTCAGCTCTGCGGCGGATCGACAGCGCCCGGCCACCCTGCTGCTGCCACCTGTCGTCCCCACCCCGATGGCCGCACGACTCGGAGAGTATCACATGGATCACGGAAAACCGGATGAGGCGGTCGCGGCCTATCAACGCGCGCTGGCCGCCTTCCCCAACCACCGGCTGACACTTGCCGGATTGCTGAAAGCCTGCGAGGCCGCCGGCAGGACCGGCGATGCTGCGGAAGCCGCCCAAATGATCGAGGCGCTCGGACAACAATGAACACCCCCACCCCCGCCACCCAACTTGGCGCTTGGAATGAGCCCCGCGTTTCATGAACTTCACGCCATGCCGCACAGCAAGATCGATGTCCGCTACGTCGCCAACCTCGCCCGCCTCGAACTGACCGACGAGGAGGTCGCGACATTCCAACCGCAGCTCGAGGCCATCCTGCGCCATGCCGAGGCGCTTGCGCAGATCGATGTCACCGGCATCGATCCAACCGCCCATCCGGCCCCGGTCTTCGGCCGCATGCGCGATGACACTCCGCACGACAGCCTGCCGCCATCCGCCGTGCTCGGCAACGCGCCGGACCAGGCACAGGGACAGATCCGCGTCCCCAAGGTGGTCGGCGACGCCTGAGCGGCCATCCCCCAACTGAAAGTTCCCATGTCCATATCCAACCTTCGCCGGCAGCTTCTCGCTGGAGAAACCACGCCCGCCGCGCTGCTTGAAAAACTCGCCGCGGAAATCACCGCGCGCGATCCCGTCACCGGCGCCTACCTTTCCCACGATCTTGATGCCGCAATGGCCGAGGCGGCCGCCGTGGACCTCTCGCTCCCGCTCGGCGGCATCCCCATCGCCATCAAGGACAACATCCATGTGCTTGGCCAGCCGTGCACCTGCGCGTCCAGGTTTCTAACGGAAAATTACACCGCTCCCTACGACGCCACCGTCATCCGCAAACTGCGCGCGGCAGGCGCCATCCCGTTCGGCCGGATGAACATGGATGAGTTCGCCATGGGCTCATCCACCGAAAACTCCGCCCTGCGGACGACACGCAACCCGCACGACCCCGGACGCGCCCCGGGAGGATCATCCGGCGGATCCGCCGCAGCGGTCGCGGACGGCACCGCCATCGCCGCTCTCGGCTCGGATACCGGCGGATCCATCCGCCAACCGGCCTCTCACTGCGGCGTGGTCGGCCTCAAGCCATCCTACGGCCGTGTCTCACGCTACGGCCTCGTCGCATTCGCTTCGTCGCTCGACCAGATCGGCCCGCTGACCCGCACGGTGGAGGATGCGGCGATGATCCTGCAGGCCATCGCCGGATTCGATCCCGCGGATTCGACCAGCCTCGAGGCACCGGTTCCGGATTATCTCGCGCGGCTCGATGATGGAGTCGAGGGACTGAAGCTCGGTGTGCCGAAGGAGTATCTCGGCGAGGGGATTGACCAAGGCGTCCGACGCAACGTCGAGGCCGCCATCCGCAAGCTTGCCGACAAGGGCGCTGAAATCGTCGACATTTCGCTGCCGCACACCGGGCACGCCGTCGCCACTTATTACGTGATCGCCCCGGCCGAGGCATCCTCCAACCTTTCCCGCTTCGACGGCATCCGCTACGGCCACCGCGCCGCAAAACCGACCGACATTCTGGATCTCTACCGGAAATCACGCGAAGAAGGATTCGGACCGGAAGTCAAACGCCGCATCATTCTTGGCACCTATGTGTTGTCTTCCGGTTATTACGATGCCTACTACGGCCGCGCCCAGAAGGTCCGCACGCTGATCCGCCGGGATTTTGAAAACGCATTCCGGCAGGTGGATGCCATCATCTCTCCGGTCGCCCCGACTCCCGCACCAAGGCTCGGCGCCTTCGCCGGCGACCCGCTGCAGGGATACCTCTCGGACATCTTCACGATCTCCGCGAATCTCGCGGGCATTCCCGGCATCTCGGTGCCCTGCGGATCCGCGGATTACGACGGCGGCGTGAACCTCCCCACCGGACTGCAGATCCTCGGCCCGCACCTCGGCGAGGCCGGCCTGCTGCGGATCGCCCGGGCGGCCGAGGCCTGATCAAACGAACCTGCGGCAGGTCACTCCCTCGCAAACGGTCACCTCGGCACCTTCGGCCGGTGTGAACACCGCGCGCGGATGATAACTTTCCCGGAGCCGCGCCAGAATCGCGGGGTCGGCCACCTCGGGCACCTGGAATTTCACCACCCCGCGCATTTCAAGGTCCAGTGCCGCCACCAGCACCGGACACGCGAATGGCTGGCTTTCGAGCATTGGCGCGCCGGCATCCAGCAAAACCCCCGCACGCTCCGCATGCGCCGGCTCGTCCAGCAGCACCGCGAGCTTCAGCAGGTTCTCCACCGCCAGATGATTGGGCGCGGGTTCCGCACCGTCGTAATCCTCGCGAATCACCATCAGCGTCTCGCCAGCGATTCCGGGACGCATCACATAACCTGCCCGCGCCTCATCCCAGCAAGCGTGGTCGAGAACACCCTGCAGCTCCGCGGCCCAGCCAAGCCACCCGCCGGCGGGCCGCACCGCGTGCAGCTCGATCAACCCGGAAATCAGGAACACATGATCGGCAGGAAAGGCCAAAACATCGCCCCGGCGCCCGCGGAAACTCCGGAACAAACGGCCGTCATCCCACAGCATGTGCTTGAGAAACATCGCGGCACCCTCCGCCGCCGCAGCCAGATCCGGACGATTCAGCACACGCGCGCCACGTGCCAGCGCACCGATCGCAAGCCCGTTCCATGAGGTGACGATCTTGTCGTCACGGTGCGGCTGGGGACGCGTCAGCCGCACTGCCAGCAACATCCCGCGCGCCGCTTCCAAGCGCCCGCGCACCTCTTCCGGCGTGCAATCGAACGTCACCGCAAGCCTGTCGTCGGAGATCGCGCGGAACAAGGTGTTGCGGCCGGCCAACTCGCCGTGCGGATCACTCTCCGGCCTCGCGTTGCCATCCGCCTCCACGCCATATGCCGCACTGAACATCGCCGCATCACGCGGATCCAACAGCTCCGAGATTTCCCCGGCCGTCCACGTGCAGAAGGCGCCTTCGTGTTTTTCCACGGCACCGGCGTGCGGCAGGCTGTCGGCATCCTCCGCCGCATGGAACGCCCCGCCGTCATCACGCAGCGTTTCAATGAGATATCGGAAAACCTCCTCCGCGACGTTGCGGAAAAATCCATCGGCCGAAAGCTGCCAGGCGTCGAGATATGCCATCGCGAGCTGTGCCTGGTCATACAACATCTTCTCATAATGCGGCACATGCCAGTAGCGGTCCACCGAATAGCGGTGAAAGCCGCCCGCAAGGTGGTCGCAGATGCCGCCATCCGCCATCGCGCGCAAGGTTGCCCCGCTCATCTCCCAAGCCCGCCTCCCTTCCGCGGTATCCATGCCATGCCGGTCGCCCAACTGCATCAGCCCGCGCAACACCACCGGCCTAGGGAATTTCGGCGCGCCGCCGAAACCACCATGCTCCGCATCAAACATCCGCCCGCACGAATCGATGAAGCCGGCGAAAACACGCGCTGCGGACAAGCGGTCGCGCCGCGCCGGAGCCGCCACATCTCCATCCGCCTCTCCGCGGATGTGACGAATGGCGCTGGCAGCCGCGCGCTGGACGCCCAGCCTGTCATCACGCCAGACGCGGGCGAGTTCGTTGCAAACGCGGATGAACCCCGGCCTGCCGTGGCGGTCTGCGGGCGGGAAATACGTGCCGCCGAAAAACGGTTCACCTCCGGGTGTCAGCCACACGCTCATCGGCCACCCGCCTTGGCCGGTGGTCGCCTGCACGTAGGCCATGTATGCGGCATCGATGTCAGGCCGCTCCTCACGGTCCACCTTGATGTTGATGAAATGGTGGTTCATCACCGCCGCGACGTCGGGATTTTCAAAACACTCGCGTTCCATCACATGACACCAGTGGCAAGTTG
>JBIJBN010000159.1:0-5221 GCA_044345175.1 Luteolibacter sp. | reverse complement strand
GTCCATGGAGAAACACCGGTGAGTGCGCGGCCGCAAGCATGGCGGCGCATGGATGGAGGCTTTGGATCAAAAGAAGAGGAAGCGCCGTGATTTGCGTTTGTATCGCCCGTCACCGACCGAGAGCACCTCGATGCGCGTGGTGGTGAGGCCCTGCTGTTTGAAACCGAGCTTCCTTGCCGCGCGCGGGGTGACGTCGAGGTGCCGGCCTTCGATGAACGGGCCGCGGTCGTTGATGCGGAGTTTCACGGATCTGCCGTTCTCCAGGTTGGTCACCTTGACGATGCATGGCAGCGGCAGTGTCTTGTGTGCTCCGGTGAGATGCCAGGGCATGACTTTTTCACCGAGCGAGGTGTTGCCGCGCTTGAGGCCTAGGAATTTCGATTCGTCATACCACGAGCAGATGCCGGTCTCCTTGAATCCGAGCGCGTCCTTCACGGTCATCGGGCGGTATGACTGGCCGCGCACGGTGTAGGGTGCCGTCATGTATCCCTGATGGCCGCCGGGCCGGGATGAACAGGAAGGGAGCAGCAGCGCGCAGAGCAGCGCCATGGCCGCTGCGGGCGGCAGGTGACGGGGCCGGCGTTTCATGGCTGCCTGCATCGCGGCGGGTCGCATGGTCGCCGCGTTTATCTGCGTTCGCGGATCACGCGCAGTGTTGTCTCCACCTTTTCCTTCATCTCCTTGCCCGGCTTGAACTTGACTGCGGCGCGTGCGGGGATCGGGACGTCCTTGCCGGGGTTTTTCGGGTTGCGTCCGATCTTCGCCTTGGTCTCGCGCACATGGAAGGTGCCGAAATTGCGCATCACCACGGTGTCTCCCTTGGAGAGTGACTCGGTGACTTCCTCAACCAGCGTGCGGATCATCTCAAGGACGAGCGTCTGGGTGATCTTGGAGTGGTTTGCACCAAGGCGATCCGTGATCTTGATGGCGAGTTCGCGTTTGGTGATGGTGGCCATGGACGTGAAGACAAGTGGGATATCCGCTGGAGGCGCGCGTATTCAAGAGCATGCGGCCGTCGTTTGTCGCGTCAAAAATGAGGCTGCCAGGCGCGGAATCGGCGGGATTTCCGCGTTTTTCAGCCTTCAATGGCCGCTGTCCGGCCCTTCCATCAGCCTTGCCGCGGTCCGGAAATGGAGTTTGGCCACCTTGCCGAGCGCATCGGCGCCGTGGCTGGCGATGAACCCGCGGGCGGCTTGCAGGACTGCATCCGAGGCACCCGGCGGCAGATTCACCCCACAGGCCGCGGAGGTTTTTTCGAGCCAGTCGATGAAGCGCTCGCGGGCAAGGATCGAGGCCGCCGCCACGGCGGGATCGGACTCCGCCTTGGTGCGTTGTTCCAGTGTGATCCGCAGGCTTTTTTCCCGGAGTGCGCGTTGGAGGACGTCCGGCCGTGCGAACTGGTCGCTCAGCGCTCGCGGGCAATCCGGGCGTTTTGCCGCGAGTTTTTCGATCACCCGGGCGTGTCCCCATGCCAGCATCCGGTTGAGGTTGCCGAATGATGGATACATCGTGTTGTAGCGTTCGGGGCCGATTGAGACCACCTCGCTGGCGCAACCGGGCAGGGCGCGGATGCCCGCGGCGAGCTGGCGGATGCGTGCCGCGCTGGTGACGCGTTTGGAATCCATGACACCGGCATCCAGCAGGCGGCGTGTCACATCCGCGTCCGTGAACACGCCCGCCACGACCAGCGGGCCGAAAAAATCGCCCTTGCCGCTCTCATCGATGCCGAAGTGCGGGGTGAATTTCTCCGGTTCGTGGATCTCCTCGTATCCGAGCCTTGCCTCGCCGAGCACTCCGGGCTCCAGGGTGAAGCGCACGAATTCCTCCGTGCCGGCGCCCTGGACCAGGACCTTGGGGCCTTTGTGGTAAACCGTGACATTCAGCCTGCCCTTGCGCGCGGCGAACAGCGCGTGCGGTCTTGATTCAAAATCAAATCCCTGATCCTCGAGCAATTGGCGGAGACGCGCCGCCTGTGCGGAGTCCAGCGGGCTGGTGTATGTGGTCACGCTGGCGAGTTTTCCGATTTGTGCCCGCTGGATCAAGGCGATTGGCAGCCGCATTTCCCACTTTTCATGCCGGTGGTCATCCCGTAGAGAACCCCTCGCCATGAATGAGGTTGTGCTTCTTTTTTCCGGACAAGGCGCCCAGAAGGTGGGAATGGGCAGGGATTTTGTGGAAAGCTCCGGGGTTTGCCGCGCGATGGCCGCGGCGGCCGACCGTGTTCTCGGCTTCGCCATTTCGGAAATCATGTTCGACGGACCTGACGAGGTTCTCACTCGGACCTCGCACTGCCAGCCCGCGCTATATCTTCACGGGTTGATGGCACTGGCGCTGGTCCGTGAGCGGTTGCCGGGCCTGCGGCCTGTCGCCGCCGCCGGCCTTTCGCTCGGTGAATTCACCGCGCATGCCGCCGCCGGAACATTCTCATTCGAAGACGGCCTCAGGATCGTCGGCAGGCGCGGCGCATACATGGAGGAAGCCTGCATCGCCACCGAGGGCGCGATGGCCGCGCTGATCGGCGGTGAGGATGAACAGGTCGAGGCGCTTGCCGCGGCGGTGGATGTGGACATCGCCAATCTCAACACTCCAGGACAAATCGTAATCTCAGGCACTGTGGGCGGCATTGACCAGGCCGTGGCGCGTGCGAGGGAGTTCGGCATCCGGCGGGCGGTCAAACTGAATGTCGCCGGCGCCTACCACTCGCGGCTGATGCGTGGCGCACAGGAGAAGCTCGCCGCCGACCTGGCCGCACTGCCATTGGCGGAGCCATCGATTCCGGTGATTTGCAACTACGCCGCGACACCGGTTTCGGATGCTGCGGAGATCCGCAGCATGCTTGAAAAACAAGTGACCGGATCGGTCCGCTGGACCGCATCGATCCGCCAACTCATCGGGATGGGGCATCGGAATTTCCTCGAACTCGGGCCGGGCAAAGTGATTGCCGGAATGATACCGAAGATCGACAAGGATGCCGTGGTGCACTCGATTGAGGATCTTGCCGGGCTTGAGGCGGCATGTGAGACGCTGGGCTGAGAAAAAAGCCGGCGCGGCCGAAAAAAGGGTTGCGCAGGGATGGGGAGGCTCCTAGTTTCCGCGCTCCCGGACGGTATGGAGCGGTAGCTCAGTTGGTTAGAGCGCCAGCCTGTCACGTTGGAGGTCGCGGGTTCGAGCCCCGTCCGCTCCGCCATCCCCGTCCAGCAAAGAACCCCGCCCGCAACGGTGGGGTTTTTTCGTGGCGGTGTGTGTCTGTCTCAGCGGGCGGTGGCGATCCCGAACACCCAGGGTCCGAGCAGCCACAGCACACCCACCACCACCGGCACTGCCAGCAAGTTGAGCAGGATGCCTGTGCGCGCCATTTGCGGGAGCGTGATCATGCCGCTGGCAAACACGATCGCATTGGGTGGCGTGCCCACGGGAAGCATGAACGCGCAGTTTGCCGCCAGCGCCACGGGTATCAGGAGCACAAGCGGGTCCTGCCCCAGGCTGACGGCCAGGGCGCCGGCCACCGGCAGGAAGGTCGCCGCGGTGGCTGTGTTGCTGGTCAGTTCGGTAAGCATCAGGATACCGAATGCGACCATGGAAACGACCAACCAGAGCGGCATGCCCTGCAGTCCTCCGGCAAGGCTGCCGAGGTATGTGGCCAGTCCGTGGCGTTCGATGGCGGAGGCCAGCGAGAGTCCGCCGCCGAACAGCAGCAGCACTCCCCACGGGATATCCCGGGTGTCATCCCAATTCATGACGCATCCCTGCCTGCGGCCTGCCGGGATCATGAAAAGCAGCAGGGCGCCCGCGATGGCGACGCCGGTGTCCGAGACCAGCGGCACCACCTTTTCCAGCAAAGGCTGGAAAACCCATCCCAGCGCGGTGAGGGCGAACACGGCGGCCACCGCGGCCTCGCCGCGCGACATGCGGCCCAGCGCGGATTTCTCATTTGCGATCATGTCCGCCGCGCCGGGCAACTCCGCATGGTCCAGCCGGAACATCACCCGGGTGAGCGTCAGGTAGACCAACGGCAGCATGATGGCCATCACCGGAATGCCCAACATCATCCACGTGCCGAACCCGATGCGCACGTTGTGCACTTCCGAGAGATAAGCCGCGAGCATCGCGTTGGGCGCGGTGCCGATCAAGGTGCCCATGCCGCCGGTAGTCGCCCCGTAGGCCACTGCCAGCATCAGCGCGGTGGCGAATCGCCGGCCGGATTCCGCGCCCTCGCCGTCCTGCGGCAGGATCCGGACGATTGAAAGCGCGATCGGCAGCATCATCAGGGTCGTGGCGGTGTTGTTCACCCACATGCTCACCAAGGCGGAGGCGGCCAAAAATCCGGCGATGATTGCCAGCGGCCGCGTGCCGGTGGCGGCGATCAGCGTGATGGCCACGCGCCGGTGCAGGTTCCAGCGCTGCATCGCCAGCGCGATGATGAACCCTCCCAGGAAAAGAAAGACGACCGGATTGGCAAATGGCGCGGAGGACTCCCTGATGTCTCCAAGTCCGAGCAGCGGGAACAACACCAGCGGCAGCAGTGCGGTCGCGGGGATTGGAATGCACTCTGCGATCCAGAACACCGCCATCATGGCCGCCACTCCGGCGGTGCGCCAGCCGTCCTGCCCCAGGCCATCCGGCGGTGGCAAGACCAGCGTGGCCAGCAGGATGGCCGGGCCGAGCAGCCAGCCGCACCAGCGTCGCAGCCGCCCCGCGTGAATCGGATCGTCTCCCATGGCATGCATGGAGGCCGATCATTCACTCTCCGGGCCGCATGGCAATGTCGGATCGATGCCGTGATTCCCGCACCCGGCCCGCGGCGATGCCTTTCAGACTTTCCAAAGCTGCAGCACGCGCAGGTAATTGGCCCGCTCGAACGCGCTTGGATCCGGGCAGTTGCGCAGGCTCATGCTGCCGCGCATCTGGTCCACCGACTCGTATTCGTGTTCCTCAAGCCATTGGCGCAGTCCGTTGATCAGTCCGC
Organism: Luteolibacter sp.; assembly: GCA_044345175.1. GTDB lineage: Bacteria > Verrucomicrobiota > Verrucomicrobiia > Verrucomicrobiales > Akkermansiaceae > Luteolibacter. The sequence goes on along the minus strand of JBIJBN010000159.1, from coordinate 255 downwards.
CGATGTGTGACGGGCCGTATTTCAAAAGCGCGGAGACCACCTGCACGGCGGATGCGCCGCACATGATCGCCTTGATGACGTCTTCCACGGTGTGAATGCCGCCGCTCACGGCGATGTCGCCCTTGAGGTGGCCATGGAGGATGGCGGCCCAGCGCAGCCGCAGCCGCAGTTCGGTGGAGTTTGAAAGGTCCAGCCGTGGTGTCGCCTCGAGTTCCTCGATGTCGATGTCCGGCTGATAGAAGCGGTTGAACAGCA
>JBIJBN010000158.1:0-5241 GCA_044345175.1 Luteolibacter sp. | reverse complement strand
TCCCACGATTCATTCTGTTCATTTTTAATTGAACTTTTTGGGCCACCCCCTACGTTCGTGCCCGGATGCACGAGCCAAGCAGCCACGCCAACGACAACCTCAGCCCGATGGAACGCCAGGTGGTGGCGATTTTCGTCGACGGCGTGAAGGTCCTCGGGCTGCCCCGCTCGATCGGTGAAATCTACGGCCTGCTGTTTGTTTCCCGCTCGCCGCTCTCACTCGACGATCTCGTGCAACGCCTCCGCATCAGCAAAGGCTCGGCAAGCCAGGGCCTGCGCATGCTCCGCAACCTCGGCGCCGTGCGCGAGGCCAATGGCGCCAATGGCAACGGCGAACGACGCACCTACTACGAACCCGCCGTCGAACTCAAACGTCTCGTCGGCGGCTTCATCCGCGAACAAGTCCGCCCCCACCTCGACAGCGGAAAAATCAAAATCAACCACCTCGCCGCCACCGCACGCGGCGTCGACGATCCCGAACAACGCGAATTCCTCTGCGACCGCGTCGACCGCCTCAACCAATGGCTGCGCAGCGCCGGCCGCGTGCTGCCCATCCTCCAGAAACTCTTGGGACAATGAACCCACCCAACCCATCCAACCAGCCGGAATGGTTCTGCGTGCGCACCCAGACCAAACGCGAACACATCGCCGCAGGCCATCTGCGCGAACTCGAGGGCGTCGAGGTGTTCTGCCCGCGGCTGCGCTACCGCAAGGCGACACGCCGCGGAAAAATCTGGTGGGTCGAGCCGCTTTTCCCCGGCTACCTGCTGGCACGCTTCCGGCTGGCGGAAATGGAGCGCGCCGTCACCTACAGCCACGGCGTGCGCGGACTGGTGCGCTTCGGCGAGGAAATCCCGCCAGTGCCCGCATCCTTCGTCGAGGCCCTGCGCCAGGAAATCCGCAACCGCCCGGAGGGCGAAGAGGAACTGCTCTCGGTCGCACCCGTCATCCAGATCGGCGATGAGGTCGAGGTGGCCCACGGCCCGCTGCAGGGCATGCGCGGCGTCATCGTCTCGGTGGTCCCCGCGGCGGAACGCGTGAAAATCCTCCTCGATTTCCTCGGCCAACCCCACGCCGTCGATGTGGACCTGTTCTCCATCCTGATGCCGCGCCGCCCACTGCCCTGAACAAATCTCCCGCCGATCCGGCACACCTGACACAGGTCCCCGAACCGACCCGAACCACCACCCCGGTTTCATTCCCTGAAGGGAAAGATCGACCAGGGGCGGCAGCGTGCCCGGATCAAACGTCCCGCCACAGCGACCCCACATCCCATGAAAAAAGTATTCATCTCCGGCTGCTATGACATCCTGCACGCCGGCCACCTGCAGTTCTTCGAGGAGGCCAAGGCACTCGGCGATTACCTGATCGTCTCTTTCGCGTCGTCCGATGTCCTCTGGCTCCACAAACGCCGCAAACCTTCCATCCCGGACGAACACAAACTCGCCCTGCTCCAGGCCATCAGCCTGATCGACGAGGTAGTGGTCGGCCACGGCCTCGAGGAGGGCATCGATTTCCGCGAGGACTTCCTGCGCATCCGCCCGGACTTTCTCGCGGTCACCGAGGATGACAAATACGCACCGCTCAAACGCGCACTCTGCGACGAGGTCGGTGCCCGCTATGTCGTGCTGCCCAAGACCCCACCGCGCTTCGCACCGGTCTCCACTTCGTCGATCGTGCGCTGGGTCCAGGCCCCTACCGAGGCCCCCCTGCGTGTCGATTTCGCCGGCGGCTGGCTCGATGTGCCGCGCTTCGCCCGGCCCGGAGAGTTCGTGGTGAACTGCGCCATCTCGCCGCTGGTCTCACTGCGCGAGTGGCCATATGAAAAACAAGCGGGCCTCGGTGGCAGCGGCGCATGGGCACTGCTCAACGGACGCGATGGCGTGGACTCGGAGATCGACCTCGGCGTCGGCTGGCAGGACCCCGCCGTGATCCGTGAAACCGGACTCTGTGTCTGGCGCTCGGGGCAAAAACCCATCCTGGATTTCAAACACAACGGCGACTTCCTCAATGGCCGCATGGCCATCTACTGGACCGGCTCGCCCCACGACACGCCCGGAATCGCCAACACAACGCGCGACTACGACACCATCGCCCGCAGCGCGCGGATCGCCCGCGACGGCGTGCTCACCGCAGACATCGGCAAACTCGCGGAGGGCGTGCAACTCAGCTACACCGCCCAACTCAACGAAGGCATGGCCACCCTGCCTGAAATCCCCGGAGCCATCGCCCGCAAATACTGCGGCGGCGGCCATGGCGGCTACGCACTCTACCTCTTCAACGAGCCTGCCGCACGCGATGCCGCACTCGCATCAACCCCCATGCTGCGCCCGGTCGAACCGTTCTGCAGGGTCTGAAACCACACGCCCCGCCCCGCGGATCCCGCCCAACCATTTCCACGGCACATCTTGAAAACCGTCCCCGTCATCGGCCTGCCGGTCGCCGCAACCACCTACAAGGGCGCCGTGGACTGGATCCTCGAACACGCGCTCCATGACGACCGCGCCCGCGCCGTGGAAGCCGCAAACACCCACGTCGCCGCACTCGCCAGGACCAACGGCGGGTTCGGCCGGACCATGGCGCGATTCGACCTGATCGTCCCGGACGGCATGCCGCTGGTCTGGGCGATCAACCACAGGCTCCCCGCCGCGGATAAACTCACCGACCGCGTCTACGGCCCCACCTTGATGCTCGAGACCTTCAAGGCCACGCAGGGAAGGCCGGAGTTCCGGCACTTTCTGTTAGGTGGCAGGCAGTCCACACTCGACCGCCTCCAACAGGTCTTCGCCAGACGTTTTCCCGACGCGCGAATCGCGGGAACACACTCGCCCCCGTTCGGCGAATGGCCGCCGGATGAGTTCGCGCGCGTTTGCGAAATGATCCGCTCGTCCGGCGCGAACCTGATCTGGGTCGGCCTCGGCTGCCCGAAACAGGAACACTGGATCTCAAGCCACAAGGACCAACTGCCCCCGGGGGTGTATTTCGGCATCGGCGCGGCCTTCGCATTCCATGCCGGCGAGGTGAAACAGTCCCCTCCCATCCTCCAGAAACTCGGCCTCGAATGGGCCTACCGCCTTGCCATGGAGCCCCGCCGCTTGTTCAAGCGCTACTTCCGCTACAACACGCTGTTCCTCTATCACCTCGCCATGGAACGCCTGCGGCCCTGATTCACCGGCCCGCCCAGGGACATGCCGCGGCACGGCCACAACCCGAACCCACCGCAAAAAATCACCGCGAAATTCGGCTTTCCCAGGAAATCCGCATGCCCTAGAAGTCCCGCCCGCATCCGACCAGCCCCACTGACGCTTCACCCGATCCCATCATGCACATCCAATCCATCTGCTGCCTCGGCGCCGGCTATGTCGGCGGCCCCACCATGGCCATGATCGCCGCCAAATGCCCCGACATCCGGGTCACCGTCTGCGATATGAACCAACAGCGCATCGACGCCTGGAACTCGGACGAACTGCCGGTCTATGAACCGGGACTCGACGCCGTGGTCGCCTCCGCCCGCGGCCGCAACCTCAATTTCACCACCGACATCCGCTCCGCCATCGCCGGCGCGGACCTGATCTTCGTCTCCGTCGGCACACCCACCAAGTCCTACGGCATCGGCGCCGGACGCGCCGCCGACCTCCGCTACATCGAGTCGGCCTCACGCCTCATCGCGGAGGTCTCCCAAGGCCACAAGATCATCGTCGAGAAAAGCACCATCCCAGTCAAAACCGCCAGCGCCATCAAGACGATCCTCGCCGCCAACTCGTCACCGGATGCATCCTTCGAGGTGCTCTCCAACCCGGAATTCCTCGCCGAAGGCACCGCCATCGCCGATCTGGAAAATCCGGACCGCATCCTCATCGGCGGTGAAAACACCCCCGGCGGCCGCGAGGCCATGGAGGCGCTGGTCTCGGTCTATGCCCGCTGGATCCCGCGCGAACGCATCATCACCACCAACCTGTGGTCCTCCGAGCTGTCCAAACTCGTCGCCAACGCCTTCCTCGCCCAGCGCATTTCATCGATCAATTCGATCTCCGCACTCTGCGAGGCCACCGGCGCGGATGTCGACGAGGTGTCCCGAGCCATCGGCACCGATTCGCGCATCGGCCCCAAGTTCCTCAAGTCCTCGGTCGGCTTCGGCGGCTCATGCTTCCAAAAGGACATCCTCAACCTCGTTTACCTCTGCGAGTCGTTCGGCCTGCCCGAAGCCGCCGGATACTGGCGCCAGGTGGTCGAACTCAACAACTGGCAGAAATCCCGCTTCGTCGAGAAAATCGTCCGCACCCTCTTCAACACGGTGAACGGCAAACGCATCGCCATCCTCGGCTTCGCCTTCAAAAAAGACACCAACGACACCCGCGAGTCGGCCGCCATCCAGATCTGCCGCGACCTGCTCCGCGAACACGCGCACCTCGCCATCTACGACCCGCGCGTCGATGAGGAAACCATCCGCCGGGACCTCGCCGAGGCCAAGGTCCCCGCCAACCTCATCGCTTCCAACCTCGAGATCCACAACGACCCATACACCGCGCTCAAGGACGCCCACGCCATGGTTGCCCTCACCGAGTGGGATGAGTTCCGCGATCTCGACTTCGCCCGCATCTACGACCTGATGCTCAAGCCCGCCTTTGTCTTCGACGGCCGCGCCATCCTCCCCGCAGCCACCCTCAAGACCCACGGCTTCGATGCCTTCGTCATCGGCAAGGGTGCATGACCGGCCCGCGGCCCGCACCGCACACCCATCCCGAGCCCCCGGACATGCAACACATCCATCCCGAGTTCCACCGCTTCCTCCGCCGCGGTGACAAGGAAACCCTGCTCGGCCAGCGCGGCATCGTCATCTGGCTCTGCGGCCTCTCCGGCTCCGGCAAGTCCACCATCGCCAATGCCGCCGAACGCGTGCTTCACCAACAAGGCCGCTTCACCACCATCCTCGATGGCGACAACATCCGCTCCGGACTCAACTCGAACCTCGGCTTCTCCGATGAGGACCGACTCGAAAACATCCGCCGCATCGCGGAGGTGGCCAAAATCCTCGTCTCCCAGGGCGTGATCACCTTCGTCTCCGCCATCACCCCGCGCGGCGAACTGCGCGACCTCGCACGCGGCCTGCTCGGCAGCGATCTGTTCGAGGTCTACGTCAAGGCGTCCTACCAGGCCTGCGAACAACGCGATGTGAAAGGCCTCTATGCCAAGGCCGCGCGCGGCGAAATCCAGCACTTCACCGGCAAGGACGGATCCTTCG
>JBIJBN010000127.1:0-6109 GCA_044345175.1 Luteolibacter sp. | reverse complement strand
AAACCCGTCTCCCGGCAAGCCGGGCAGTGGATAGAGTTCCGGCGAGGCGGGGTAGCGCAACAACTTGAAGGCAAGGTTCAGGTGGGTGGGTGAGATCGAGGTGGCCAGCAGCGATTCGTGGATTTTCCCTTGTTCATGCACGATGAGGAATTCCAGCAAGCCATCCCTCATGTTGACCTTGGCTGGAAACCGGATTTCCCGCGTCTTGCGGTCAAGTGTCACGCCGCCGATGCGCAGGCGTGTCTGATCGAGCGTCTCGACGACGGGCTTGGCCCGCGCGTTTTCCGCAGCCGGCGGATGCGGTCCGAACTGTGCGGCGGCCGGAACGATCCAACACGCGGTGAATGCAGGGATCATGCTGCGCAATGACATGGTCGGCAATGGCTTGACGGCGGGCTTGCGGGAATCAATCCGCGGGTTGGTTGAGCAGAAGGGCGAATTTCCTCCACAGCAGGCGGGTGATGCCCTTGCCGGCTGAATCCAGTGGGTTTCCCGCAAGGCCTCCTGAATCCAAAGCATACACAGGAACCGGTGCGTCGCAAGTGGTGCGGACCATCCGGCAGACCGTCCTGAGGATATCGCCACGCAGGGTTTCCGCGGATCCGGGGATTACAGACATCAAACCACTGGAGCGTGAGCGGTTGTCCGGGCCGGTGAACCAGAGCGCGACCGGCGGCTGGCGGCCGTCATCGAATTCTCCCGTGCCTTCCCTTACGAGCGTGCGGATGCTGACAATGCCGTGGGATTCCCGTTCCAGATCGCGCGAGACCTCGTCGATCACCGGGCCGAGAGCCGCCGCATTGCCGCGGGCGGTTTCCGCATGCAAAACGATGACGATGCCCGGTGGGCGGCCGTCATCCGGAGGGCGGGTTTCATCGCGCAGCCGTCTGGCAGCCTCGAGTGCCTCACCGAGCATGTGTTTTTCCGCCCCGGGCGTGCTGTCGAGAATCCTCTCCCATGCCAGCAGCGCATCCTCGAACTCCCGCCGGCTTTCCATGCGTCGTGCATGAATGACAAGGGCAACGGGGTCATCAAGCGCCTCCTGCCGGTATTTGGCGAGGTCGGCGGAGCCGCGTGCCACCGGATCCTGCGGGGTGTCTTGCGCTGCCGTGGCGCCCTCCATGGCGGGTGGTGCGGCAGGCGGCCCGTGGAACGGAATCATGGCGGGCGCGGCGGCTGGCGCCGGCGCCGGCAATGCGGGCTCACGCAGGAAATCCTGATGGCGCGTGCCATGCCACCATACAACACCGGTGACGACAAGGCAGAGCAATATCACCACTGGTATGGGAATGCGCACGACGCAAACTGACGCGCAGGCAGGCTGCGGGAAAGCGGAAATCCGGCGGATGAAACAAAACACCCCGACCGGAGCTCCGGGCGGGGTGTTGTGCTAAAACGATGCGGCTGGCAGCCTCAGTTCGCGCTCTTGACGAGGAGGGCGCGCTTGCCGACGCGGCCGCGGAGGTAATGGAGCTTGGCACGGCGGACCTTGCCGCGGTTGGTCACCTCGATTTTGGCAATGCGCGGGGTGTGCACCGGAAAAACCCGCTCGACACCCTCGCCGTAGGAAATTTTACGGACGGTGAATGCCGCGTTCACACCCGATCCCTTGCGGGCGATCACCAGGCCTTCGAATATCTGGATACGCTCCTTGCCGCCCTCGACCACCCGGCAATGGACCTTCACGGTGTCGCCCACATTGAATGGGGTGACGTCTTTTTTCAGCTGCTCTTGTTCGATTTGATCGATGATGGTCATGGGGTCCTCCTTTGCGGAAAATGGATGTGCGGTGCCCTGCGGGATGCGGAAATTCCCGTCCGGGGGCGGGATAGCTAGCGGTTCCATCCCGCGAATGCAACCGCGAAATGGATCAAAAATCATCAGGGTTTGCCGTAAATTTCCTCCGGATCGAAGGATTTCCCATGGCTGGTCCATTCCAGTTTTGCGGCTTCGGCGCCGGATGCGGGCAGCACCCTGCGATAAAAACACGAGCCGCGGCCGGTATGGCAGGCGCCCGCGCCGATTTGCTCCACCATCAGGATCAGCGCGTCCTGATCGCAGTCGGTGCGGATCTCCACGATGCGCTGGATGTGGCCGGAGGTGGCTCCCTTGTGCCAGAACTCCTGCCGCGAGCGCGACCAGTAAACCGCCTCGCCGATCTCAAGGGTGCGCCGCAGCGACTCGGAGTTCATGTAGGCGAGCATGAGTGGTTCGCGGGTGGTGGCGTCCATCGCCAGCGCGGGGATCAGGCCGTCGCGGTCGAATTTCGGTACGAAATCCAAACCCTCCTCCAGCTCCGCCTTGCCGCCCCGCGGGGTGAATCCTGTGTGTCCGTCCATGGCGGTGAGGGTGGAATGCCGGCCCGTGGGTGTCCAGTCGGCAGACACGCCATTCCGTCGCAAAAACCGGGCGGATCTTGATTTCGGCAGGCGGTGCTCTCACACGCCGCGGCGGTCGCCCCAGAGGCGGATGTGGAGGCGGTCGCAAAACCGGTAGCCCAGCCTGCGGCACAGATCCGCGAGTTCCGCCGCCGTCCGGTCGAGTTCCGCCGCGGTCCGGCCCTCGGGCATCAGCAGGATGCGTTCGCGGGCGATGCGATGGCTTGTCTGCATGGCCCGGACTTCCTCCAGATCCGCGGCTGAGGCGATCACGAACTTGAACCATGCCTTGGGCGAGTCCGCGAAAAACCGCAGTGCGTCACCGGCCACCCGCAGTGATTCCGGCATGCCGGCATTCGCAAGTTTCGGCGAAACGTTGAACTGGTCCACCGCGGCCACGAAAGCGGGGTGGGGGACGCGCGTGGCATTGGTTTCCACTTCGAAGACGCAGCCGGGGCGGCCCGCGCGCACCAGTCGGATCATTTCCAGGAGCTCCTCCTGTTGCAGCAGCGGTTCACCGCCGGTGATCACCACGCGCGGGCAGTCGATGGCAAGGATGCGCCGCGCGGCCTCCGCGGGTGTGGTCTCGAAGGTGACCTGGTCCTTGCGGTGTTTGGCATATCCGGCCTGCGCGTCCTTCTCATGGATCCATGGCGTGCCTTCGAAGTTCCACGTGTGGTCGGTGTCGCACCAGACGCAGTGGAGGTTGCATCGCGAGGCGCGGATGAACACGGCGGGCAGGCCGGCGCTGACACCCTCGCCCTGGATGGTGTGGAAAATCTCCGGGCCGTCTCCGAGCTTCGCGAGTTTCATGGGACAACCCCGATGAAGCATGAATGAACGCGGATGGACATCGATTTCTCACCCTGCTATGAAAACCCGCATGAGCATCATCACCGGCCGGGGGGATTCCGGCGAGACCGACCTGTTGTTCGGCAGGCGCATCGGCAAAACCTCGCCGCGCATCGAGGCGATCGGTTGTGTGGACGAACTCAACGCCGCGCTGGGCGTGGCGCGCTCGAGCGGCGCGCGCGCCGAGTGGGTCTCGTTGATCGACACCCTGCAGGAAAAGCTGGTGGGACTGATGGGCCAGCTCGCCACGCTGCCCGGGGACATGGAGCGCTACCGCCAGACGAACTTCCCGCTCATCGAATCAAGCGATGTCGAGTGGATCACCGGCGTGGCGCATCAATACGAAGCTCTCGGCATCCGCTTCAGCGGCTGGGCGAGGCCCGGCGCGGAGGGATGCCTCGCCCGCGCGGCGGTGGACCACGCCCGCGCGGTGGCGCGGCGGGCGGAGCGGGCGGTGCTGCGGCTTCACGAATCCGGCGGCGAAGTGCCTGAAAGCGTGCGCTTGTTTTTCAACCGCCTTGCCGACCTGCTTTGGATCCTCGCGCGCGTCGAGCAGGATTGACAATCCGCGGATCCGGATTTTGATCGGTGTGGATCATGCGTTGCGGGATATTCCAGTTCATCACACCGGCCGTGTGTGCCATTTGGCTGTGTGTCCAGCCGGTCCACGCGGTGATCGTGGCCGGCACGCTGGGCACCGGCAACAACAACGCGACGCAAGCGGGTCTGGATGATTTCCTCAGCACCACCTCGCAGGCCTCGTTCCCGTTTTGGAACAACCTGGTGCGCGTCGGCAATGCATCGGGGGTTTACCTCGGCTACAACCCATCCACCATGATCGGCTGGGTGCTGGGTGCCAACCATGTCTCCGCGCCGTCAAGCATCACCGTGGCCGGACAAAGCTACACCGTCGCCAGCGGCGCGCGGCTTGGCAGCTCGGACCTCAAGCTCTACCAGATCACCACCACCGGAGACCAGTCGCTCCCGGGGCTTCCCAGCGTGCCGATCGCCAGCGCCATCGCGAACACCGGCGACTTTGTCCTGATGTTCGGCCGTGGATTCACCAACAACACCACCGCGCCCTACAGCTGGGTGGCGCCCGGCTCCAATGAAGCCAACGCCACACGCTGGGGCACCAACACTATCGATGGGTCCTACCTCGTCAACCTCGGCACCGCGCAGGCCCCGAACTGGCAGCCATACCTGGTGGTGGATTTCGACGGGCCCGGTGATCCCGGAGCAACGGCCTATGATGCGCAGGGCGCCACCGGTGATTCCGGCGGCGGATTATTCATCCAGCGCGGCGGCACATGGGAGCTCTCGGGCATCGCGCATTTCGTGGATGATGGCCCGGATTTCCTCGAGTCCGGCGAGACAGGCGACAACGTGACCAACCCCTCCCAATACGGTGATTTCACGGCATACACCGATGTCAGGTCCTATGCTTCCGTGATCCAGTCCGCCAGCGGCACGCTTGTGCCTGAACCCTCGTTGGCCGTGCTTGTGGCACTCGGCGCCGCCCTCATGCTCGGCCGCAGGCGCCTCCCACGGCATTGACGCCGCACGGCGGATGGTCTCCCATCCGCGCATGTCCGATGCAGCCTCACGGAGATCCATCTCCTCCCAGCGGTGGATCCTGAAATACCTGATGGAGGAAAAGGCGGTGTTCATCCCGTCGTTGGCTGCCTTGCTTTTCACCGCCGTGCTGTCGCTGGGATTTCCCTATTTTCTCAAGGAGCTGGTGGGAAATCCGCTGGATGCGATGGGGCAAAAGGGGGATCCCGCCGAGGTGCTTGCGCGCTCGAACCGGATTGTGATGCAACTCACCGGAGTGCTGGTGCTGCAGGCGCTGATCGGGTTTTTCCGTGTGCAGGGGTTCATCCGCTCGGGCGAGTCCGCCCTCAACCGCTTGCGGCGCGACCTCTTCAGCCACCTTGTGCGGCTGCCGGTGGGGTTTTTCCAGGATCAACGCTCCGGAGCGCTGAGCAACCGCGTCTCGGCGGACCTCGGTGTGGTGCGCGACACCCTGATCAACACCGTGCCGCAGGCGGTCCGCCAGAGCGTCATCCTCGCGGGCGGCCTCGCATTCATTTTCATTTCATCATGGAAACTCTCGCTGATCATGCTCGGCAGCATTCCGCTGGTGGTGCTGGCGATCGCGTTTTTCGGCCGCAAGGTCCGCGCCTGTTCCAAGGACGCGCAGGACGCGCTGGCGGAGGCCGGCACCGTGATCGAGGAAACCGTGCAGGGCATCGCCGATGTGAAGGCATTCACCAACGAGGATTTTGAAAAGTCCCGCTATTCGCTGGCGCTTGACACGTTTCTGGGTGTCAGCGTGCGCGGTGCCAGATACCGTGCGGCATTCCTCTCGTTTGTGATTCTCGCGCTGTTCGGCACAATCGCCTTCGTGGTGTGGCATGGCGCGCGCATGCTTGCCACCGGCGGGATCACATGGACGGACTTCGCCTCATTCATCCTGTTCTCGATTTTCGTCGGGGCCTCGCTAGGGTCGTTTCCCGAGATCATCTCGCAGTTCCAGCACACCGCCGGCGCCACCGAGCGCCTGCGCGGGCTGCTGGACACCCCGGCCGAGCGCACCGATGGCGATGGCAACGCGCGCCTCGGCGGCATGCTTTCCTTCGCGGATGTCTCGTTCCGCTATCCCTCACGGCCCGATGTGACGGTGTTGCGCAACCTGGATTTCACGGTCGCATCCGGCGAGCGCATCGCGCTGGTCGGTGCCTCGGGTGCCGGAAAATCCACGGTTTTCTCCCTCGTGCTTGGATTCAACACGCCCGACCAAGGCCGGATTCTCTATGACAACCGCCCCGCCGCCGGGCTATCGCTGGGTGCCATCCGCTCGCAGATCGCCATCGTGC
>JBIJBN010000059.1:0-8703 GCA_044345175.1 Luteolibacter sp. | reverse complement strand
CGATGCGATGTCGCTTGTCTCGCCAAAGCAACCGAGCGGGATTTTCGCCAGCACCGCCTCCTTGACCGCATCGGACAACTCGCCGGTCATGTCCGTGGTGATGAATCCCGGGGCCACGGCGTTGCATGTCACGGCTCGCCCCGAGAGTTCGCGCGCCACGGCCTTGGTGAAACCGATGAGCCCGGCCTTGCTTGCGGAGTAGTTTGCCTGTCCGGCATTGCCGATGAGGCCGATCACCGATGCGATGTTGATGATCCTCGGGTCCTCGGCCTTCATCAACGGCCGCATGAAGGCTTTGACGGTGTTGAACGCGCCTTTCAGATTGGTGTCGAGCACGGTGTCCCAGTCCTCCTCCTTCATGCGCATCAGCAGCGTGTCCCTGGTGACACCGGCGTTGTTGACGAGGATGTTGACGACGCCCAGTTCCTCGCCGACGCGCTTGGCAAGATCCTGGACCGCGTTGTGATCCGCAACATCCACGGCATAGGCGGTCGCGCTGCCGGGATACGCGGAATTGATCTCCTGCGCGGCCTGGCCGCAACTCGCGGCGCTGCGGCTCACGACCGCGACCTTGGCTCCACCGGCGGCAAACGTGCGCGCGATTTCCATGCCGATTCCCCGGCCTGCTCCAGTGACGACGGCGATCTTGTTTGCGAAGCGTGACATGGCCGCAGCGTGGTGGTGCGGCGGCCCGCATGTCAATTCCGGGGATGTGGCCTGCCGTTCAGCCAATCAGCCGCCGCAGCATCCGCGCGAATCCCCGCAATATCAGGAAAACCACGCCGACCACCAGGCCTGCTGTTGCCACCAGCACCATGGCGCATGTCCCGAGAACCACCCAAAGCGGCCACCAGCGGCTGCCGGTGCGGGTCACCTTTCCCTGCCATTGGCGCCAGTCCTGCCAATCACCGCGCGCTGCCGCTCCCCGCACATGCCGATCCGGCGGCACCGCGGGCACGATCCCGTCGATCTCGACCACCTCCACTTCGATTTCCGTGCCTTGCCGTGTCATTTGCCAGATCCGAGGAAATGATACATTCACGCAGCGGGCTGCCAACGCAACAGGAAAACCGGACTTGTGCTTGCACCTGCAAGGATTCCCCGCCAGCGTCTTGATGTTGTTGTCCCTGTATGAGCAAACCGATGCATTCACCGGACCCATCCGATGCCGCCCGGTGGTATTCCGGGCCCGCGTTGTGGCGGACGCTGGGCAATGCCGCGGCGCATGCCGGCAAAAAGACACTGTTCAGCGCACTGATGCTTTTCCACTGCCTCAAGGACCGCGACACGCCGGCATGGGCGCGCGGCGTCATCCTCGGGGCTCTCGGCTATCTGATCCTGCCCACCGACCTGGTGCCGGACATCATTCCCGCCGCGGGTTATGGCGACGACTGGGGGGCGATCGTCGTCGCGCTCGCCACCGTGGCTGCCTACATCAAGGACGAGCACAAGGCCAGGGCGCGCGCGCAATTGGAGCGTATCTTCCGCTCACCCAAAGCCCCGCCACCGCCCGAATTTCTTGAATAATCATCCGTCACAAGCATGATGTGCCCGTCCCGTGGCAGATCGCTACCCTCATGAAACCGACATTCCGGATCCTCATCCCGTTTCTCGCCATGCTTGCCAGCGCCGCCGCACAGGTGCGGATCGATGAATCCGCCTTGGGCAAAAGCCTCGGCGGCTGGACCAAGCGCGGAAAACAGGCGGCAGAGTATCCCTTGTCCGGCGCCACCTACCGGACCTACAAGCCCGAGATCACACCCACGCCCGATGGCGGCATCTTCGTCTCGGTGCGCATCGACCATGTCCGCGGCTGGCTCTCGTCCGATGACCACGCGGTGCTCGAGGTGACTGTCAGCCCGAAGGGCGGAATCGCCTCCGCACAATCGAACATCGCCATCCAGGGCCGCTCGATCTCCAGCGACATCATCCGCGGCACGGGCGATGTGGGCAAACAGGTGGTCGGCGCGGATCAGGCGGTGCAGATCGGCACGGATCTGGTCGCGGATCTCTCGGCCAAACTGCTGCGCGAGAAAATCGTCGAGGCCGGCCGGGTGTCGTTCCCGTCGGTGCTGCGCCACAATTTCAACCTGCTTTTCCAAGCGATCCGCGTGGACATGCCGGCACCACCGCCGCCGGCGGCCGAACCCGTGCGGGATGACAAGCCGGATGCGGCCGGGAAAAAATCCGGCGATCTGGAAATCAAGCCCTACACCACTCCCGGCGTCGGCAGGCCGGATCCCAAAGGCTGATTCATGCCCGCGGGTGGAACTTCTTGTGCGCCGCCTTGAGCCGCTGCCGGTCCACATGCGTGTAAACCTGGGTGGTGGAGATGTCCGCGTGGCCTAACAGTTCCTGGATCACCCTGAGGTCCGCGCCTCCCTCCAGCAGGTGGGTGGCGAACGAGTGGCGCAACAGGTGCGGGTAGATGTTTTGCTCGATGCCCGCCATTTTCGCGCGGTGCTTTACAATCTGGCGGACGCGGTCCGGTGAGAGCGGGCCGCCGCGCACGCTGAGAAAGACGTGGGACGAGGTGCGCGCGCGCACCAGGGCGGGGCGTTCGTTGGCAAGGTAGTCCGCCATCGTCCGGCACGCCTTGCGGCCGATGCGCGCCATGCGTGTCTTGTTGCCCTTTCCGGTCACGCGCACGAAGCCATCGTCCAGATCGAGCATTTCGAGCCGCAGCCGGCACAATTCGGAAAGCCTCAGGCCGGCTGCATAGAACAACTCCAGCATCGCGAGATCCCGCCGGCCAAGCCGAGCTGCGGGATCGATCGATTCCAGCAGTCCCTTGATTTGTTGCGCATGCAGGGTTTCCGGCAGCGTCTGGTCCGGCCGTGGCGCAAGCAGCGGCTCCGCGGGATCCATCACCAGCAAGGATCCTGCGGCCAGCCAGCGGAAAAACACCTTGAGGTGCACGGTGGTGATCCGCAGTGATGCGGCGTTGAGTCCGTGTTGCTTGCGGTCGCTCAGAAACGCGGCGAGCTGCCCGGTGCCCACATCCGCAAGCGCGATGTGCCGGGCAGTGAGCCAGCATGCGAGCGAGTCGAGCGTCTGGCGCACCGAAAGCTGATAGGCATCGGACAGCCCGCGCTCGGTTGCCAGATAGCGGATGAATCGGTCGCGTTCCTTTTCCATCAATCGGCCGACATGCTGCCGCGCGGGCGGGTCTCCGGCAAATCCAAAGACCGACCGGCTTGTGCCGCCTCGCGCCCGAGCATGATGCGCTTGCGTGCGGCGCCCCAGCGGTAGTTTCCGATTCCGCCGGCTGCGGGAATCACGCGGTGGCAGGGGATCAGGAATGCCAACGGATTGACTGCCACAGCGTTGCCCGCGGCCCGAGCGGCACCCGGGTGGCCGGCCGCCGCCGCGAGTTCCGCGTAAGTGACCCGTCCGCCCGGGGGCACCCGCATCAAGGCGAGCCAGATGCGCAATTGAAAACGGCTGCCGGTGAGGCGGATTCCCAAGGGCCGGCAGGGCGGGGGACACGCGGTGAATATCGATCGGCTGAGCCGTGCCGCATGGCGGTCGTCACGAACGATGCGGGCATCCGGCCAAGCCGCCTTCAATTCCGCGATCGCGTGATCCTCCATGCCCGGATCGGGAAACGACAGATGCCGGATGGCATCGGAGGGGCCGGCGATGAGGCAGCTCCCAAAAGGACAAGCGGCCACTCCGGCGGGTATCACCACGCCATGGCCATCCGGCGCGCATTCCCACGCCTCCGCACCTGGCCGAGGCCACCCGCATGTGACCGACAATCCGCCGCCTGATTCACCGTGCATGCGCGCATTTTGCATTGGATCCGGCTGCCTGCGAGTCCGTGTTTCACTTGCCCGGCGCGGGCATACCGTGCTGACTTTGCGGCGTGTCACCCGTCACCAACATCTCCGCCTACCGATTCACAGCACTTTCGCGGTTGCGGGAACTCCGCGCGGAGCTGCAGGCGTCTTGCAAGGACTGGGGACTCAAGGGCACCATCCTGCTCGCACCGGAGGGCATCAACCTGTTCGTCGCGGGAACACCGGAGGCGGTCGGGCAGCTGTTGGCGCGCCTGCGTGAGCTGCCCGGGCTGGAGGATCTCGCGCCGAAAGCCAGCCAGAGCGCGACCCAGCCGTTCAACCGGATGCTGGTGCGCCTGAAGAAGGAAATCATTTCCTTCGGCGTCGATGGCGTGCGGCCCGCAAGCCACACCTCACCCAAGATCGCCCCGCGCGAGCTCAAGCGCTGGCTCGACGAAGGCCGGCCGGTGACCTTGCTGGACACGCGCAACGACTACGAGGTGAAACTCGGCACCTTCAAGGGTGCGATCGACCCCCGCATCAAGACCTTCCGCGGGTTTCCCGATGCGGTGCGGAATCTTCCGCCGGAGCTCAAGGACCAGCCGGTGGTGATGTTCTGCACCGGTGGCATCCGTTGTGAGAAGGCCGGCCCGTTCATGGAGATGCAGGGGTTCCGGAACATCCATCAGCTCGATGGCGGCATCCTGAAGTATTTCGAGGAATGCGGCGGTGCGCATTACGAGGGCGATTGTTTTGTTTTCGACCAGCGTGTGGGTGTGGATCCGGCACTGCATGAGTCGGGCCACGCGGTGTGTTTCGCCTGCCTGGCGCCATTGGATGCCGAAGACCAGCAGGACCCGCGGTTCATCCCGGGAAAATGCTGTCCGCATTGCTTCAAGGACGAGCCGGAACGCATGGCTGAGCGCATCACGGCGCGTGAGCATGCGATCCGCAGCGTGTGCGATCCACTGCCTGGATCCATCCCGCAGGAAAACCGCCGTCCGGTGAACATCAGCGCGGCTTATGACAAGTGGAGGCTGCTTGAAGTGCTCGTCGCGTTGTTTCCGCAGGTTCCTGCGGCGGAGTGGGAAGCCCGTTGCGATGCCGGCCGCTTTGTCAGCTACCGCGGCGAGGTCCGGGGCAGGGACCACATCGTGCGTGCTGGCGAGCGCGTGCTGCAGGTTTTTCCGCCGCAGGCCGAGCCGGAGGTGGCCACCGACATCCGGGTCATCCACGAGGACGAGGCGCTTCTGGTGGTGAACAAACCCGCGCCGCTGCCGATGCATTCCGGCGGCCGGTTCCACCGCAACACACTCCAGCACCTGCTCAATCTGGCGTGTGAACCGCACCCGCCCCGTGCGGTCCATCGCATCGATGCGAACACCACCGGTATCGTGGTTTTCGCCCGCACCCGTCATTTCTGCCGCGTGTTGCAACGCCAGTTCATCGAGGGACGGGTGGACAAACGCTATCTGGTGATGGTGACCGGCCACCCGCGCGATGAGTCATTCAGCTGCCACGCGCCGGTCTCGACCGCACCGGATGTCGCGGGAACACGCCGCATCGATCCGCAGGCGGGACTTCCGGCCGTCACGGAATTCCGCGTGCTGCGTCGCTTCACAGACGGAACCTCGCTCTTGGAAGCCCGTCCGGTGACCGGCCGCACGAACCAGATCCGCCTGCATCTCCGGCATCTCGGACATCCGGTCATCGGTGATCCCGCCTATCATGCGGGACGGGAGGCGTGTGAAGCCCAGACACTCGCGATCGATGCGCCGCCATTGCGGCTTCACGCGTGGAGACTCTCGCTGCAGCATCCGCGCAGCGGGGACTCAATCTGTTTTGAGGCGGCGCCTCCGGACTGGGCGGGTGCTCATGCGTCCTGCGGAGAGCCATCACAGGCACCGTCCCTGCAGCACCAGTAAAGACCGGCGGCAATCAGGCCGAGCGCCACCGCGCCACCGACCCATGCGGCCGGCTGGTGTGTGTGTTCACGCAGTGCGCGGAGATGTTCCGCCGCGGATGTCCGGCCTGCAGCGAGCTGGTTTTTGGCGGAATCCGCCAGATTGCGCGCGCCACCCGGCAAGGTGTGGCGTGCGGCGTGGGAGAACAAGCGGCCGACGTCCTGACGGAGGAGTGAAACGTCCTCGTTCACACGGGACAACAGGTCGCTGGCACGGGGGTCGTGAAATACGGATGTGCTCATGGATTCAAGTGGGGGTTATACCACATGAAAACCTAAGCGTGCATCCCTTGTCCGCAAGTGCCGATCCTCATGGAATCGCGCCGCCTCACTTGAAAATGGCCAGTAGCGCCCGGTGGTCGGAGGCGCTCGCCCAATCCTCGTGATCAATGATGTAGGAGGCCCGGAAATCCACCTCCGGCCGCAGGCTGCGGGAGACCGTGATGAAGTCAATGCGGGAGTAGATGTCGTGCGGAGCCCAGTGGTGTGTCCATGCATGCCCGCGCGAATCCTTGAGCGGCAGCGCGGTGAGGTAGCCAGGGTCATTGTAGCTGCCCGTAAGGGTCTTGAAAGCAGGCGTGGGGCGGGTGTCGTTGACATCCCCGTAAACCACCAGACGGGCCCGCGCATCACGCCGCAGGATGCCATCCACGTGCCGCCTCAGCAGACGCGCCTCATGAATGCGGATTTCCTCCTGATCGGCCTCTTCGATCGGGCGCTTGGATTTGAAATGCACGCCAAGGAACCGGTAGGATTTCCCACGCGCGGAAACAGTGGCGTCCAGAATGCCGCGGTTGATGGAAAACGTGCGGCCCTGAAGGCGGAAGTCGGTCTCGGCAGGCCGGGCGGTGGCGGTGACCGGAAAACGCGACAGCAGGCCGAGGTGACGCACCGGATCGGATCCACCGGTGTAGTGGGAGTGCGGCATGTCCAGCCCCGCGGCCTTGAGCATTTCCTGGATCTCCGCCAGATCGCTTGCCTGGCCGATTTCGCACAGGCCGATCACATCGGGTGCGTGCGCCACCAGCAATTTCACGACCGCTTGCTTTTCGGATTCCGGCTTCGGCAGGTTGGCCACCAGCTTGTTGTCCACGTAGCGGTCCATCGTCAGCCAGTTTTCCACATTGTAGGCGATGAAGCGCAGGCCATGGTTGGATGGCGCGCGCGGGGCGGGAGTCGGGCTGTCCGGCGCGGTTGCTTGCGCGGGCACGGCGGCCTGTCCGGCAGCGGGTGCCTGCTCACCGGCACTGTCCCACGCGGAATGGTCGTTCTTCTTGCCACAGCCGGTGGTGGCGGAGACCAGCAGGAAAGCGGCCGCAATGCGTGCGGTCCATGGCGCCATCCGGATCGTTTGGCGGAGAAAATCGTGCGCAATCATCGGCATCAGGAATCCTTGGGTTCCTTGCCGGGTGCATCCTTCACGCGGACATCCGTCTCCGCGCGCGTGATCTCTTTTTCAAAATCCTCACGGGCTTTTTTGAATTCGCCCATGCTTTTGCCAATGCCGCGTGCCAGCTCGGGCAGCTTCTTGGCACCGAACAGCAACAGGACAATCAGGAAAATGAAGATGATTTCCTGCGTTCCCAAGGATCCGATGAATGCGGGATGCAATTGGCTCATGGCGGGATCCTAGGCGGCTCCGACCCGCCTTGCAATGGATTTAGCGGTGAAAGAACGGCGGGGCAGGGGAATCCAACCATGGACGGCCGCGCCAATCCCCTACGCGGCCAGCGTCCATCCGCCTATCGCAATCCCGCGGCAGCGGGCCGACCTTTCCCCGCTGATTCCAACGGCATGAAGACCCCGCCATTCATCAAGTGGTTTCGCGAGATCGGCATCGATGACATCCCGCTGGTGGGCGGCAAAAACGCCTCGCTGGGTGAAATGGTCCGCGAACTCGCCGGGGCGGGCGTGAACGTGCCTGACGGCTTCGCCATCACGGCGCACGCGTTCCGACACTTCATCGGCAGTGCCCGGCTGGAACCGTTGATCCGCAACGAGCTCGACGGCCTCGACATCCGCGACACCGCCAGCCTCGCGGAACATGGCATGCGGATACGCAATGCCATCCTCGGGGCAACCCTGCCGGATGACCTCGGCCGGGAAATCTCGGCCGCCTATCAGGAACTGGCGGGCGGAGTGAATCGGGAACCCGCCGTCGCCGTGCGCTCGTCAGCCACCGCCGAGGATCTGCCGGACGCGAGTTTCGCGGGCCAACAGGAGTCGTTTCTCGATGTCCGCGGCACCGGCGCGCTGCTGGATTGCTGCCGCCGGTGTTTCGCCTCGTTGTTCACCGACCGCGCCATCAGCTATCGCGCCGAGCGCGGATTCGACCACATGCGCACGGCTCTCAGCATCGGCGTGCAGCACATGGTCCGGTCCGATCTCTCGTGTTCGGGTGTCATGTTCACCATCGATACCGAGACGGGTTTCCGCAACGCGGTGCTGATCAGCGCCGCCTATGGTCTCGGTGAGAATGTGGTCAAAGGAACGGTCACCCCGGACGAATACTGTGTTTTCAAGCCGATGCTCCGCAAAGGCTTCCGCCCGATCCTGCGGAAAATCACGGGCAGCAAGGAGCTCAAGATGGTCTGTGATGGAAGCGGCGCGCCTGTGAATGTTCCGGTGCCGGCCGAAGACCGTCTGGCGCTTTGCCTGACGGATGATGAAGTGCTGCAGCTCGCGCGCTGGGCCTGCCTGGTGGAGGATCACTACGCCGGACGGCGCGGGTTCGACTCACCGATGGATCTGGAGTGGGCCAAGGATGGCGAAACAGGCGGATTGTTCATCGTGCAGGCCCGCCCGGAAACGGTGCAGTCGCGCAGGAACCCGGAGGTGATGGAGACTTACAGGCTGGAACACCGCGGCAAGGTGCTCGCCAGCGGCAGAAGCGTCGGCATGAAAATCGCAAGCGGCCGTGTCCGCAGGATTTCCAGCCCGGCGTTTCTCGATCAATTC
>JBIJBN010000157.1:0-5297 GCA_044345175.1 Luteolibacter sp. | reverse complement strand
GCGGAGGATGTGGCAAAGGCATTCCTGCAGGAAACCGATCCCGCGAAGCGCTTGGAATGGGTGCGCCATCCGGATGAGGTGAAAACCCGGCTGGCGGAATACCCGGACGAGGCACGCCAGCAGGTGGGAAAGGTCACGAACATCCCGGGACGCAATCCGGACGGCAGCTGCAGGGTGACGGCATTCATGGTGAAGTTTCCGTCGCAAAACCACCGGCTGCTCGAAGTGGTCCGCACGCCCGCGGGGCCCAAGGTGGATTGGGACGCCTATGCCCGCTACAGCACGGAACCATGGGAAAACCTCTGGTCCGGCGCGGCAAGCAAGGCGCTGGTCCGCGTGTTCTGCGAAGCATCGGACGAGCGCCCGGAGCCCTTCGAGGACCCTGCCAGGTGGACCAGCTTCCGGCTCAGCGGGCCCGAACTCCCGCATGACGCCCTTGCATTCGCGGAAACCGGCACCACTCACGAGGCGATGATCAGGCGTGTGGTGCGGGAGTGGCCGGGCAACCGCGCGCGCCTCGTTTTGGAAATCGTGCGACATGACGGCATGAACGGGCCATTGTTTGAAATCACACGCTGCGTGGCCGCGGGTTGGATCACTTGCGATCAATGGGTCGGGAACAGTTGGAGCCAGCGGCTGGAAAACTGAACTCCCGGGGCCGGAACAGCCGTGAGGATCACCGCGGGCTTTCCCGGAGTGTTGCCGCACCCATGCCTGCCCGTCCACCGCAGGCGGCCATTCAGATCCTTGCGAAGACCTGGGCGCTGCGCGAAGGGCTGTAAATCCTCATGATGCCATCCGCATCGACCGGATAAAGCGCCGCGGGATCAATCCGCCCGTGACCGCCGAACTCCGCCGCATCGCTGTCGAGCACGATCCTGCGGGTGG
This sequence comes from Luteolibacter sp., assembly GCA_044345175.1. GTDB lineage: Bacteria > Verrucomicrobiota > Verrucomicrobiia > Verrucomicrobiales > Akkermansiaceae > Luteolibacter. Next base: position 4,409 of record JBIJBN010000157.1, on the reverse strand, counting down.
CATTGTCCGGCATGCCGACCGGATGACCGAACACCGAGTCGTTCACGGAAAAGTTGAACACAAAGACCAGGCCGCCACGCTCCTCGACAAGGATCTTGGACGCATGATGCGTCTGCAACGTGCGGGCCGGAGGCGCGATAAGCCAATCATGGGTGCGGGCAAGCGAGATCATCGCGCGGTCGAAGCCGGCCAGCCATTGGTATTTCAAATCCGGGTTGTCCACCAGCGACCACTGGCGGCGGCAGTAGTGATAGGACCAGCCGTTTCCCTCGCGCGGAAAATCAAGCCACTCCGGATGGCCGAACTCGTTGCCCATGAAATTGAGCCAGCCTTCACCGCCGATGGCCAGCGTCACCAACCGGATGATCTTGTGCAGGGCGATGCCCCGCTCGATCACCGGATGGGCGTCATCCATGGCCATGTGCCAATACATCTCCTGGTCCATCAGCCAGAAGGCGAGCGTCTTGTCGCCGACGAGCGCCTGGTCATGGCTCTCGGCATAGGCAATGGCGGGCTCGCCATGGCGGCGGTTGGCGAGGGTCGCCCTGATTTCATCAAGGTTCCAATCCTCGTCGCGGGTGTGTTTGAGCAGCTTGATCCAGTGGTCCGGGATGCCCATCGCGAGACGGTGGGTGAAACCGATGCCGCCCTCGTCAATCGGCCGGCAGAGTCCCGGCATGCCGGACATGTCCTCCGCGATGGCGATGGCGCCGGGTTTCAGCTCCTTGATGAGCCGGGTGGCGAGTTGCAGGTAAAGCACCGCGTCACCGTCCGCATCCGGGCCGAAGTAATCGTCATAACTGCCGAAAGCACGGTTGCCGCGCGAATGATAAAGCATCGAGGTGACGCCGTCGAAGCGGAAGCCGTCGAAACGGAACTCCTCCAGCCAGTAGCGGACATTGGAGAGCAGGAACTGGCGGACCTCGACACGCCCGTAGTCGAAGCACTTCGAATCCCACGACGGGTGGTCGCCGCGCGCGCCGCTGTGGAAATACTGGTGCCCGGAGCCGTCGAAATCATTGAGGCCCTCCGCCAGGTTCCTGACCGCGTGCGAATGGACGATGTCGAGCAACACCGCCATGCCGAGGCCGTGGGCGGTGTCGATCAGGTGTTTCAGGTCCTCGGGGGTTCCGAAGCGCGAGCACGGCGCGAAAAACGAGCTGACATGGTAGCCGAACGAGCCGTAGTAGGGATGTTCCTGCACGGCCATGAGCTGCACCGTGTTGTAGCCGGCCGCGGCCACACGCGGCAGCACGCATGCGGCGAACTCACGGTAGGTGTGCACGCGAGGCTCCTCCCCGGCCATGCCCACATGGCTTTCATAAATCAGCGGAGCCGTGATGGCCGACGGATCGAAATCATGTTTCCAACGGTAAGGTTCCGGCGGGTTCCAGATCTGGCCCGAGTAGTCATGGGTCACGGGGTCCTGCACCGCGCGGCGGATGCAGGCCGGGATGCGGTCGCGCCGGGATCCGTCGGCACCCACGACGTGCAACTTCACTTTCTGGCCGTGGGCCAGTGCGTCCGCCGGCAGTTCCAGCTGCCACATGCCGTCGGGCCGTCGTGCGAGCGGATGCGATGCGCGGTTCCAGCCGTTGAAGTCACCCGTGAGAAAAAGGGCCTGCGCGGCAGGCGCCCACTCGCATGCCGTCCAACGGTTGGCGGGATGATGGAAATGGATGCCGGCATGCTTGTGCGCGGTGGCATGGGCGGCCAGCGTGCCGGCGTGCGCCCGGATCGCCGCGATCTCATCGCGGAAGCGGTCCATGCGGCCCAGGATGGCGGCCGAGTGTGGCTCGAGCCATGGATCATCCCGCACAAGTTTCGGTTTTTCCGTCACCGTGCCCGATGATGGGCGTGGGACGCTCCCGCGGAAAGACAAATCGCCCCCCGGTGCCGTTCAGTCGTCCCGCTTCTCCCCGGAATCCTGCCGACCGATCGTCGCGCGCAGCACCTTGAGATCCTCCTCCATGCGGGCGAGCGCCGCGAGGACATCTTGCTCCGCATGGCGGGTTTCGGGAAGTTGCGAGAGTTCCTGCATGGTGGACACGATGATGCCGATGAACAGGTTGAGGATCGTGAACGTGGCAATGATGATGAAGGGCACGAAAAACGCCCATGCCCAGGGATGACTCTGCATCACCGGCCGCACGATGCCCATCGACCAGCTCTCAAGCGTCATGATCTGGAACAGGCTGTAGAGGCTGCGGCCCAAAGTGCCGAACCAGTCGGGGTATCCCCCGCCGAACAGCCGTGTGGCCAGCACACCGGCGGTGTAGAAGAAAATCGCCATCACCGCAACCACCCCGGCAAGACCCGGAATCGAATGCAGGAAGGCCGCCACCACCTTGCGCAACGCGGGAATCACGGTGAGCAGGCGCAGGACGCGCAAAACCCGCAGCGAGCGCAACACCGCCCATGCCCCGGCCCCGGGCGCCAGCGCGATCGCCACCACCAGCAGGTCGAACACATTCCAGCCGCTGCGCCAGAACCGGCCGCGCCATGCCGCGAGCTTGAGAATGATTTCCATCACGAAGACCGCGAGGCAGATGCGGTCGATGGCCACCAGCGTCCCGCCGATGCGCTCCATCAACCGCGGCGAGGTTTCAAGCCCGAGAATCACCGCGTTGACGAGAATCAGCGCCACGATGGCGCCCTGCACGCGCCGGGATTCGACAAAGCGCGCCAACGCCAGGCGCCACGGCGCGATGCCGGGCTGGCGTTCCAGATCCCTCAATTCCTGCTCTCCCATGATGTGCGGTTTTCCGCCGCCATGGATAACCCGCATTCCCCGCTCCGCAAGTGAGATCCACTGCCGGAACTTGGCGCTTGGATGCCGCAGCCGGCCACCTAGCCTCACGGCATGCCGCTGGCAGCCATCGAAACTCACTTCACCCCGCTGGACTGGGCCGTGGTGCTCGGCTACATGCTGCTGACCACCGTCATCGGCCACGCCCTCAGCGGCAAAAACGCCACCATCCGGGATTTCTTCCTCGGCGGCCGCTCGCTGCCGTGGTGGGCGGTGAGCGGATCGATGATCGCCACCGAGATCAGCGCGCTCACCTTCATCGGCGTGCCCGGCGCGGTCTTCGCGCTCCAGGGAGACTGGACCTACCTGCAATGGGGCATCGGCTCAATCATCGCCCGCTGCGCCGTCGGCTGGTGGCTGGTGCCGCTTTACTTCAAAAAGGAAATCTACAGCCCCTACGACTACATGGGCGCCAAACTCGGCGAGGGCGTGCGCCGGCTCGTCACCGGGTTGTTCTCGCTGGGTGCGGTGCTCGGCCAGAGCGTGCGCGTGCTCGTCACGGCCATCATCCTCACCACCGTCACCGGAATGCGCATGGAGACATGCATCCTCACCATCGGCGCCTTCGCCGTGGTGTGGACATTGATGGGCGGCATGCGCACCGTGATCTGGACCGATGTGATCCAGTTCCTCATCTTCATCCTCGGCGGCCTGCTGGCCCTGGGCTGGCTCGCGGGGCACCTCGGCTGGGAGCAGATCGTGGCCATCAACCGCCACGCCGGGCCCGATGGCACGATCGACAAGATGCGCGTCTTCGATTTCACCGCACCATGGCACGGACCGCTGCTCAACTACACGTTCTGGGTCGGGGTGATCGCGATGCCTTTCCAGAACCTCGCAGCCTTCGGCACAGACCAGCTCAACGCGCAGCGCATTTTCTGCTGCGGCAGCGCGCGCGACGCCCGCAAGGCGGTGGTCTGGAGCAGTGTCTCGCTGCTCACCACCCTGCTGATGCTGGCAGTCGGGTCCGGCCTCTTCGCGTGGTATCAAACCATCGGCCTCACGCCCGACGAGGCCGCCAAATTCGCCGCGAACGCCAACTTCGTCTTCCCCGTCTGGATCACCACCGTGCTGCCGCCGGGCCTCACCGGGCTGATCCTCGCCGGTGCCTTCGCCGCGGCCATTTCCAGCCTTGATTCGGTGCTCGCCGCACTCTCGCAGACCTCGCTCTCGGCATGGTATGGCCGCGAAAAACTCGAACGCGAGTCCCACGGCCCGGCGATGGTGCTGCGCTCGCGCATCATGGTGGTCGCGTGGGCGGTCGTGCTCACCGGCTTCGCGATCCTGCTCGCGGGCGGCTACACCCGCAATGACGACAAGAACCTCATCGACCTCGCCTTCGGCATGGTCGCCTACACCTACGGGCCGCTGCTGGGCATCCTGCTCGCCGCCATCATTCCCGGCAGGCGCAGCCTGCGCGGCATCCTCGCAGGCACCGCCGCGTCCATCCTGCTGGTGGCGTGGGTCCGCCCGGAACTCGGGCAGGTGCTCGAAGCCGCAGGCCTGCACGAACTCGCGCGGGTGATCCGCGAGAGCCGGCCGCAACTCGCCTTCCCGTGGTTTTATCCACTCAATGCCGCCATCACCTTCATCGGCTCGT
>JBIJBN010000156.1:0-5307 GCA_044345175.1 Luteolibacter sp. | reverse complement strand
TCTTGGACTTCTGTTTTTTGAGTTTGGCCTGCTCGTATTTGAATTTCCCGTAATCGACGATCTTGCAGACCGGCGGATCCGCCTGGCCGGCGATCTCGACGAGGTCGAGCCCGAGTGCCTGGGCCTTGGCGAGTGCTTCGCGGGAGCTCATGACTCCGAGTTGCTGGCCGTCGCTGGTGACGACGCGGACTCTTGGAGCGCGGATCCGGTCGTTGACGCGCGTCATGTCGCGGAAACGACCCCTGTTCTGGTCTCTTCTTTGTGGCTTAGCGATGGCTTTGTCCTCCGGTGGGTGGCTGCGACGCGCCAGGATGTGAACGGCCGGAGCCGTCACACGGGTGTGGTGCGAAGGGGTTTGCGGAACGATGGGCCGGACGCCGGATCATGGCAGACACGCGGCACGCGGGCACCGGCTTGGACGGCCGGTGTGTTTGGCAATGGGGGATCGTTCCTGGAAAATCATGAGTCGGCTGGGTGGCCGGCGGATGCCGCCATGCGGCAACAACAGGTATTTAGAAAACCGCGGGGCGGCGGGCAAGCCTCTTTTTCACCGCGCCTCACGGTGCGGTCTTGGGAGGATGGAAATGGCGCACGATGGCGGCGACCAGGCCGGGGATGTCGTGGGGGCTTGCCTCGAAGGCGGGCGGCCTGCCGTGTTTGCGCAGTGCCTCGCTGGTGACCGGGCCGATGCTGCCTGCGACGCAGCCATCCGGCCATTCCAGGCCGAGGGCGAAGAAGTGGTCCACCGTGGAGCCCGAGGTGAAGGTGACCAGGTCCGCGCCCTCTGCGGCGAGGCGTTTTTTCGCGCCGGTGGGATCGCCGGTTTCCGGCACGGTGCGGTAGGCGATGCATTCGTCCACGATGGCGCCGAGTTTGGCCAGTCCCTCGCCGACCACCTCGCGTGATTCGGCCGCCTTGACCCAGAGCATGGTGAGGTTTTCGACGGACTCCTTGCGGAAGGCGTCGATGAGTCCCTCCGCGACGAATTTCTCCGGGATGAGATCCACGCCGATGCGGTATCCGCGGATCTTGTTGGCGGTGCCGGTGCCGATGGCCGCGATGCGCGGGTTGCCAAGGCTGCGGGCGTCCCCATACACGGCGAAGAACGCATCGAAAAACCGCTCCACGCCATTCGGGCTGGTGAAGACGAGCCAGTCGTATTCGTGGGCGTGCGTGACCATTTCGGCGAAGCCCTGTTTGTCCTCGGGATGTTCGATACGGATGGTCGGCAGTTCGATGACATCCGCGCCAAGCGCGCGCAGCGCCTTGCCCAGGCCGCCGGCCTGTTCGCGCGTGCGTGTGACCACGATGCGCCTGCCGAAGAGCGGGCGTTTCTCGAACCAGTTGATTTTCCCGCGTTCATTGACGACGCTGCCGATCACGGCCACTGCGGGTGAGCCGAAGTCCGCGCGCTCCGCGATGTCGGCGATGTCTGAGAGTGTTCCGACGATGGTTTTCTGTGCACCGGTGGTGGCCCAGCGTACGAGTGCGACGGGTGTTTCCGGTGCGGCGCCGTGGCTGACGAATCCGCCGGTGATTTCGCGCAATCTCGCCACGCCCATCACGAAGACCTTGGTGCCCGGAGCCTTGGCGAGGCCGGAGAAATCGATCGAGCTGTAGCCTTTCGCCGGATCCTCATGACCGGTGAAAATCGTGAGTTGGGTGTTGTGGTCGCGGTGTGTCACCGGGATGCCCGCGTAGGCGGGTCCGGCGATTGTCGAGCTGATGCCCGGGACGATCTCGAACGGCACGCCGGCCGCGGCGAGTTCGGCGGCCTCCTCGCCGCCGCGGCCGAAGATCATCGGGTCCCCGCCCTTGAGGCGCACCACGGATTTGCCCTCCCTGCATTTGGCGATGATGAGCGCGTTGGTTTCCTGCTGGGTGAGCACGTGATCCCTGGCGCGCTTGCCGGCGTTGATTTTCTCACAATCTGGTCTGGCCCACTGGAGCAGCTCCGGATTGGCGAGTGCGTCGTAAACCAGCACATCGGCGCATTCGATGAGTTCCTTGGCGCGCAGCGTGACCAGTCCCGGATCGCCCGGTCCGGCACCGACTAGATAACAAGTTGCGGGTGGGCTCATGTGAGGGATTCGTAGAGGGCCTGTGCGGTGGCGAGCGGATCATTGCCGGTGGCGGTGCCGGCGCGGGGTGTGCCGCCTTCATTCGGAAACACCCGGGCCTGCAGCTGGAGCGTGCCGTCGGCGATGGTGGAGAAAACACCGACCGGCGTGTGGCAACCCGCCTCCAGCAGCCGCAGGAATTCACGCTCGGCGGTCACGCGCAACCAGGTCTCGGCATGGTTGACCGACCCTGCCAGCACGCGGCTGAGGTTGTCTCCGGCGCGGATTTCCATGCCCACCGCGCCCTGGCCTGCGGCGGGGAAAAACAGGTTTTCATCGAGCCGCAGGGCAAACAGGCCCGGCATGTCCCGCACCGGTTCCGGCATTGCGCCAGCGGGAGAGGTCGGCAGGTAACCGAGCCTGACCAGGCCGGCCTCGGCCAGAAGGATGGCGTCGTGGGTATCGCCCGCGGCCAGTTTTTCGAGCCGGGTGGGGACGTTGCCGCGCAGATCCACGACGTTGAGATCCGGGCGCAGCAGTGCGACCTGGTGTGCGCGCCGCACGCTGCTGGTGCCGACGCGCGCGCCGGGGGGCAGTGCGTCGAAGCCGCCGCCGTCACGTGTGACCAGCACGTCCCTGTCCGGCGCGCGTTCGAGCACGGCGGCCAGCGCGAAGCGCGGATCCAGCACGGTGGGCAGGTCCTTGAGGCTGTGCACCGCGATGTCGATCGATCCATCGTCGAGCGCGGTTTCGAGTTCCTTGATGAAAACCCCCTTGTCGAAAACCCCCTCGGCTTTCGCCACATCGGCGAGCGCCACATCGGTGCGGCGGTCGCCGGTGGTGCGGATGACCACCCGTTCGAGCGGATGGTCTGGGAACACCGCGGCGAGCGCGGCCTCCACTGCGGCTGCCTGCACCAGTGCCAGCGCGCTGCCGCGCGTGCCGATCCGGATCGGGGTGGGTGAGGGTGCGTCCATGTCAAATTCCGGGCAATTCCCATTTCGCCAGCTCCGCATGGATGATCCGCTCGCATTCCTCGATTTGCCTGAGTCTGCGGCCGCGGGCCTCCTCGGCGAGCTGCTCGAGCGCGTCGATGTCATAGAGATAAACCTCCTCGATCTCGCCCACGGCAGGATCGATGTCACGCGGGACGGCGATGTCGATCAGGAAAAGCGGCCGGAACCTGCGCTTGCGGCGGACTTGTTCCAGATCCGCGCGGCGGACGATGGCGTGGGGCGAGCCGGTGGAGGAAATGACGATGTCGACGCGTTCGAGCACCGACTGCCACTCATCGAAGCGCACGGCACTGCCGCCCATGTCGCTGGCGAGCTTCACGGCGCGGTCGAACGAGCGGTTGGAAACGAAGATCGAGCGTGCGCCGCGCGAGACCAGGCTTTGCGCGGTGACGCGGCTCATTTCCCCGGCGCCGAGGATCATCACCTCGCTGTCCTTGAGGTGGCCGAAGATTTTTTCCGCGAGTTCCACCGCCACGCTGCCGACGGAGGTGGCGCCTTCCTGGATGGATGTCTCGCTGCGGACTTTCTTGCCGATGCCGAAGGCGCGCTGGAACAGGCGGTTGAGCACGCCGGCGGTGGCGCCGGCCTGCAGGGCGGCGTGATACGACTGCTTGACCTGGCCGAAGATCTCGGTCTCGCCCAGCATCATTGAGTCGAGCCCGCTGACGACGCGGCACAGGTGGCGCGCGGCGGCGGCGCGGGTTTTGAGATACCAATGTTCCTGCGGGATGCGGGCGTTGCCGTGGGTTTGTTCAAGATGACCGATCAGCCTGCGCATGGCCGTCTCCGGTTCTTCGGCGGTGAGGTAGAACTCGGTGCGGTTGCAGGTGGAGATGACGACGGCCTCCGCGGCGCCGCCGGCCTCGCGCGCGGCGCATGCTGCCTCGCCGAGTCTGGCGGTGTTCACGGCGAAGCGTTCGCGCACATCGACGGGCGCGGTCCTGTGGTTGAGGCCGATGCAGAGCAGATCCATCACAGCAGGGCGAACACCGCGAGCGAGAGAACGAAGAGGGCCACCGCGCACAGTGAGTAGCGGCGGCCGGTTAGGCCGCGTGTGAGGCGGGTGATCCCGAGGGAAACGTAGGCGAGCCATGTGCAGACGGCTGCCACGAGGTGGTTCACCGCATCCGGCGTGTGCGGCATGATGAACCCGGCGAGCACGCCGATGGTGAGCAGGGCGATGCCGGTGCCTAACAGACGGTCCATGGAGACCAGCAGTTCGCGAACGGGCGGCAGGTTGCGGAAGAGCCCGCTTTTCAAATGGTGTTCCTTCAACTGCCGGTCGAGGACGAGGAACATCACGCCGGCGACGGCGGTGAGGGCGAGGGCGCCGTAGGCGAGCACGGAGGTGGCGGAGTGCGTTTCGTGCCATGCGTTCACCTTGCTGATCGCCTGCGGTGATGCGTGGAGGATGCCGGGGACCAGGGCCGCGGACTGGAACACCACGACCACCGGCGCGGTGAACACGCCGAGCAGCGAGATTCGGTAGGCGGGGCCGACGATGAGGTAGAACAAGGTGAGTGACCACGAGAGGAAGGCGAGGATTTCGCCCAGGTCGGCAAGCGGGCAGGCCTGCCGCTGCTGGCCGCGCAGCGAAAGGAAGGCGAGTTGGCAGAGGAAGGCGCCGGCCAGCCAGGCCACCGTCCAGCGGCTGCGGTGGCCGGCATGGACGGCCCGCATGCCCGCCACCGCGCCGATCAGCGCAAGCAGGGTGGAAGCGGCGAGCATCCAGCGGTCCATGGCCGAAGCTAATGCGGAAATCCTGCGGATGTGCAAAGGGGAAATACGCCGGATGGCGGAGGAGTGCCCCATGCTCCTTGGGGTGGTTCACTCGCCGCGTGATGGGGGGCGGCGCAGGGATTTCTTTTCTGACTGGATGCGTTTGTCCGCCACGGACCGTTGTTTGGACCTGCGCGAGCGCTGGCGTTTCTGGCGCCGCAGTTTTTCGATGGCCCGGGTTTTGGCGGATGCCGTGCCGTCGCGGATCATTTCGAGTTGTTCGCAGAGTTCGCGGCGGGCGAGGAAGCGGTTGAGTTCGCGCGAGCGGTCCATCTGGCATTTGATGCAGACGCCGCTGGGCAGGTGTTTTAGGAAGACGCAGTTGTTGGTTTTGTTGATTTTCTGTCCGCCGGAGCCGGAGCCGCGGATGAATTTTTCCAACAGGTCCGCCGCGGTGATTCCGAGTGCCGCCATCCGTTGTTCGAGGGCGGCGGATTTTTCCGGTGTGACGG
>JBIJBN010000155.1:0-5337 GCA_044345175.1 Luteolibacter sp. | reverse complement strand
ACCTGGTGCTTTATGTGCGCGGCGAGTGGGAACAGGGAGAGACCGACCGCTGGCTGAGGAATCCCGTCAACAACGACTTTCGCCACACGGACACCGATGTGGATGATGTGAAACATACGATCGGCGCCAACTGGTATCCGATTCGGAAAGTCAGCCTCTCGGCACAATTTTACAACCGCCGCTTGGATGAGGACTACAACCATGGGATCACCGGCAACACCTTTGACGCCCAGCTGAAGGGCTGTGCCACGGAGACCAACGACTTCAACGCGCGCCTGACATGGCGCGCCCTTCCCAACCTGACGCTGACAAGCCGCTACGACCATCAGCAAACGGACATCACCAACCAGGCATTCACCGATGCATTGGCGGCAGTGGCCACGCGGACCGTCGGGAGCGCCGACATCGAAAGCCACGTGTTCAGCCAGAGCGCCACATGGAACGCCACCGACCGGCTCTACATCCAGGGAAGCCTCCATTGGATCAGTTCCGGGACCACCACTCCGGCGGACGATGCCCAGCCGGGATATCATGCCAACTGGGACAACGACTACCTGAGCGTCGCCCTCTCCGCGGGATACATCATCGGCAGGAACACCGATCTCAAGGTGTCGTATGATTACTTCGAGGCGGACAACCATGTGGACAACGCCGCTCTCACCGTGCCCTATGGCATCCTTTCCGAAGAGCACGCGTTCACCGTCACCATGACCCGTTGGATCACGCCGCGCATGGCATGGAACCTCCGCTACGGCTTCTACAAGGGAGAGGACGACGCATACGGCGGCCACAACGACTATCAGGCCCACATGGTCTCCACCGGCCTGCATGTCCGCTTCTGATGCCAAACCCCGCATTCAAGACCAACCATACGAATCATCCCATGAAAACACATGTCATCCCTGCAACCATCGCCCTGCTGCTGCTGGCGGGAGCAACCGCCAGCGCCGATGTGGCGGCCATCTATGACAAACACTGTGCCAGCTGCCATGGCCGGGACGGCAAGGGCAGGACGAACATGGGCCGTATGACCAAGGCCAAGGACTACACGACCGCAGAAGGGCAGAAATGGACGGATGCGGAAGGAGTCGCTGCCATTCTCGAGGGGGCCGGAAAAATGAAGGGATACAAGAAGAAGGTCAGTCGCAAGGAAGCGGATGATCTGGTGGGATACATCAGGAGTTTCCAAAAGAAGAATCCGGACCGGTGAAAGCGTCGGGGCGGTTTGTCCGGCGGCGTGGTTTCAGCGCGCGGGGTAGGGCAGGGCGATGGTGCGCCAGCCAGCCTCGGTGAATCCCTGGGTGGCGTTTTCCGTGAGCCGGCCGGTGTGGACCAGCAGCTTTGGCAGGGTGCCGAGGTCGTCGCGGCGTGCGAACTCCGCGACCTCCTGTGTCCATGAGACATAATCCACCGGGGCGGGCACTTCCAATGTGGCGGCGGCAGTGCTGGCGCCAGCCAACCGGCCGAAAACATGCAACTCGCGGTAGTCTGCGGCACCGCTGAGTTGTCTTGCCGCGAGCATTGAGACGGCGGCCACCAGGAAGTCCGCCTGCCGTGTGTTTTCGCATGAATTGGCCAGCAGGATGATTCGGCCGCGGCCGGCGGCACCGGAGAGTGCCTCCAGGGATTTGACGATTTGGTGGCGGCGTGTGGTTCCCAGCTGGGGTTGGACTTGGAATCCGGTGATGTCCGTCTCCCGGATGCCCATGGCGGAGAGTGACCTGGAATCGCGCAACGCCAGTTCGGTCCGGGTGAGGGCGTAGGTTTCGTCCGGCACGCCGATCATGTTGGTGGCGGCGAGGGCGACGCCCGCCGAGGCCACTGCGGCACCGATGCGCAGCGGCAGGCCGCCTGCGAAGAACGCCCATGTCACCTTGTCCATCTCCTGCTGCAAACGGGCATTGTCCGAATACGGATCCACGCCGAGTTGTTTGGCGGTGTCGAGTTTCGCCTTGTCGAATCCGGCGGCGTTTTTCGCGGCATCGCCGATGTCGCTGGCGTCCGGGGATCCGGATGATCCCATGGTTTTTTGCACGCCGCGTTCGATCGAGGAGCCCACTTTACTGAAAAAATGTCCTACGGTGACGGGTGCCTGTTTCATCGATTCCACCGGATGGGTGGCGATGTTTTTCACGGCATCGACCGGTTGTTTGACCGACCGCTTCAGGCCTTCGGCGAAGAGGTCGCTTCTGGATGTTTGCACCAGCGTGCGGATGGCGGCGGTTTCCGCGATCCGTTGTCTGGCTTGTGGCACACCGACGGCCTTGAATGTGCCGAAATCGGTATCGATTTCGAAGTGTGCGAGGAAGCCGTCCGTGACCACCGTATCGCGGACGCGGTGGGAGGGCCCGACAAGCCAGTCGGCTGGCAGCAGATCCGCAGCGACCAGGATTGCCGGGTCCTCGTGGTTGACGGGAGCCTTGGCGGAAACGGAGGACTGCATGATCACCATTGCCAGGCCGCAGAGGCCGGCCAGGGCTGCGAAGTGCATGAGTTTCATGTGAATCGGTGGGGGTGGATGTGTGATTCGGATTTGGAGGATGCCGGAGGGCGCGGTTTGAGGCAACCTGCAACCGCAGGCTCAGTCCCTGGTGAAATCCAGCCCGGGGTCGCCATCCGGCGCGCCGATGAGCATGAAATGCATTTTCCCATCCTCATCGATTCCGACAGCGGACACCATCTGGGTGTCCTCTCCGGAGAGGACCAGCAGGCCGTTGTCATCGAGGCCGTAGGTGCCCTTGATGTCGCTGGTCCGCCCCTCGTGCGTGAATGACCAGGTGTAGTCCCCGCCCGTGGTCATGGTGAATGTGATTTTGCCATCCGCACCGCGGTCACACACCCAGGTGCCTGCGAGTTTGTCCGCGGGCACTGGATCAGGTCTGACGGGCGGGTCGTCTCCGTTGGTTCCTGCATCCGGGATGGATGATGCGGTGAGGTCTCGCAGCTGCCGTGAAATGCCGTCCGCCGGCTGGATTTCGACGGTCCTTGAGAATTCCCCGTGCGCCTTTTCCATGTGGCCGCACACCATGTAATGATAACCTAACAGAAAATGTGAATCCGCCTTTTCCGGCGCGCCTTCCGCATGTTCTTCCAGCCTGCGGAGTTGTCCGGTGTAGGTGTCGGTGCCGTTGTAGAGGCCGGTCATCGTTTCCCAGCCCCAGCCCGGTCCGGATGCCAGCACGGGGTGGAGCACGCCCGCGGCCTCGGAGTATCTGCCCAGTGCGAAGAAGACGAGGGCGCGGTATTCGTGGAGGGTGACGTCTCCGGGTGTGTGTGCGAGCGCCTCATCCACGGCCTTGGAGGCGGTGGGGTAATCGCCATTTTTGAATGCGGCGCGCGATCGTTCGAGGGCTGCTGCCGATTTGGTTTCGGCGATTTCCACCGCTTGTTCGTCGCCCGGGGGATTGGCCGCCGCGGCCACCGAGACCGGCTGGGTGTAGGTGATGTAGGTGTTTTGGACGGGAGGTGCCGGATAAGGATTGCGGTAGGACTGGTAGCCCATGTCGTAGATCAGGTTGCCGAGGCTCCACACGGCGATGCCCCACATGAAGCCGGAAGCGAAATCATCGTCTTGATACCACCAGTGGCGGCGGTAGTAGCTGCTGTTCCAGCCGTAGCTCCAGTGGCCGTGATGCCATGAATGGCAGGATGCGGCGCCCCACCATGGGCGGGCGCCCCAGTAGTTCGGACGATAGGAGAAATTGCTGCTGTGGAAGAACTGGTTGTGGTTGATGTTGATTTGCGTGGGGTTTCCCCAGATGCCGTGTTTGCCTCCCCAGCTGGATGAGTCCCAGCGGTGCGCATGGCTTGGCAGGGTGGCGGGGCGGTGCAGCCCGTGGTTGTGACGGCCGATGTTGATTGGATCATTGCGCTTGGGAAGACGGCTGCCGGCGACACCGGGTAGGTTGGCGGGCCTTCCGATGTGTGGCCGGTCCGGATAGGTGACCATGCCGGGCAGCATGGATGGCCGGGTGGTTCCAGGGCGTTGCAACGATGGTCTTGTGTCCGGCCGCGTGAGCTCGGGACGCGGAGAAGGGCGGTGGATTTCCGGGCGCGGAGAAGGGCGTGTGAGTTCCGGACGCGGAGAAGGGCGTGTGAGTTCCGGACGCGGAGCCGGGCGTGTGAGTTCCGGACGCGGAGCCGGGTGGGTTTGTGGGCGCTGGATGGAGGGTCTTTGGACCGCAGGCAGTGGTGTCGGCCGGTTTTGAGGGTGGAAAGCCGGTCGGTTCTGCAGCTGCGGGGTGGGACTGCCTGCGGGTTTGGGCATCGGCCGTGCCATGGGTCTCTCAATCCGCGAGCCGGTCATCGGGTTGCGTCTGTCCAGACCGCCGGAGCGAGCCGGAGGAGCGGAGCCTTTGAAGGCGCCGCTGCGTTCACGCAGGTCCACGCGTCCGAGCGCGGCAGGCGTGATGAAGACGATGCCGAACAGAACGGTCAGGAGGCAGGGAAAAGCATACATTATGGGAGACATGGTTTTTTAGGATCAATCAGCCGCAGGTTCGGGCGCCCTTCGAACCAGACGGATGGTTGTGTCCGGGGTGCTTTGGCCATCGACGACCCGGTGCGTGGCTTTCCAAACCAGGGTGTCCATGCCATCGGACAGGAGTTGTTGGCTGGCGCTGGTGCATTCACCATCACCGGTTGTGCCTTCGGAGCGGATCAACCAGGCGTCTCCATCCGGTGTCCAGACGCCGCGTGAGAAGCCGCCTTTGGCATCGAACATCCATGATACGATCTGTTGTCCGGATGCATCCCATGCGATGCGGATGTTTCCTTGCTGTGGTTCGGCGTCGGCGCTGGTGGTCAGCATCTCTCCGGCGATCAAGGTTCCGCTGGAGTCCCAGCCGAAGGCCAGATCGAGGCGGATTCCATCGGGGCCTTGGTAGGTCCATTCGCCCCTGAGCAGTGCGGCAAGCCCAGCGAGGTGGCCTGCGGGTTCGGTGACATCACGGAGACTGCGGGTGCTGGCGATATGCCATCCGCCGTTTTCGTCACGCATCAGGGTGGCGGTGTAGGTGGTGGACTGCGGCGGTGCTGAAGCGTCATCCGCCGGTGTCAGATGATAGATGCCATCTTCGATGGCGAGATCGGGAGTGATCAGCCGCACCGCGCGGACTTCGATGGCAATCCGCAGGGCTTTTTCCGCGAAAATCATTTCATAGCGTGCCTGGATATCCTCGCGGCCGGTGGTGAGTGAGGTTCCGGACAGGTCGGTCATTTCACCATTCTCCATGAAGAGGCGGGCGATGGCGGCGGCATCGCGGTTGTTGTAGGCGGTGACGAAGTCGGCGGCGGCCTTTTGGAGTCCTGCGGTTTCCGGAGTGGGTTCCGCGGCAG
>JBIJBN010000154.1:0-5338 GCA_044345175.1 Luteolibacter sp. | reverse complement strand
ACGGTAAAGTTGTTCTAACAAAACCAGCAGCGCCAGCTCGTGCTGCAGCGTGAGCGGCGAGAGCGCGAGCAAGATGTCGCTGGCCGCGCGCAGCCCGTGGTTGTGGCCGTCCGCCGCGCCGATCAGGAATGCCACGGTCTTGACGTCGCCGCGCGCGGCCAGGGCGTCCAGCCGGGCGCTGAACGCGGCGGTGGCCAGCAACTCGCCGCGCTCGTCCAGGGCGATGCGGAAGCAGCCGCGCGAGGCGTCGAGCAACCGGGCCGAGACCTCGTCGCAGCCGCCGGCCCGCACACTGGTGATTTCGTGGCTGCCGTGGCGTGAGAGGCGCTTGAGGTATTCCGCGGCACCCGCCCTCGCACAGGCGAGCGCGGGTTTTCCGGCGACGATGATGCGGACTCTCATGGCGCGCATCCGAGCTTGCCCGATCACCCGCGGACCGCCAACTTCAATCCCACATGAAACTCCGAATGATCCCCGCCGCAATGCTCTGCGGCGCCTGCTCACAAGGCATCGGCCCGGTGGTGCCGCAAAGCGAGGTCGAACGCAAGATGATCGGCCTGCTGGAAAAATTCGACCGCTGGGATGAGAACGGCGACGGCAAACTCGATGAGTCCGAACTTTCCGAAGGCCTCGCGGGATCGGAGCACACCGCGGAGGGTGTGATCGATTTCTACGACAGCAACGGCGACCACATGGTCTCGCTGCGCGAGGCGCAGGCAGGCTACCGCCGGGCCGCGGAGGCCGAGCAACTCGACAAGGCAGTCAAGGCGGCGCGGGCCGCGGCGAGATGAGCGCGGTCTATGAGTCCGGCAAGCTGCTGGCCGAGTATCTGTTGTTCCACTATGGCGGGCCGGATGAAATCCTGCCGCCGGGAATGCCGTTTCCGGCCGGCATGCGCGAGGCGCTCGGTTTCCCGTGCCGCACCGTCGGCTGCTTCACGCCGGGACCGGCGGCCCGCGGGCTCGATCTGGGATGTGCCGTCGGCCGCTCGACCTTCGAGATGGCGCGCGAATGCGCGGAGGTGACCGGCATCGATTTCTCCCACGCCTTCATCGATGCGGCGGAACGGCTGCGCCGGGGCGAAAGCGTGTGCCATGCGCGGCTGGAAGAGGGGTCGATTGCCACGCCGCTCGCCGCGCGCATGCCTGCCGGCATCGATGCCTCGCGCGTGCGCTTCGAACAAGGCGACGCGATGCACCTGCCGGACCGGCTTGGATCCTTCGACCGCGTGCACGCCGCCAACCTGCTCTGCCGCCTTGCCGAGCCGCGGCGATTGCTGGCCAGGCTGCCCGCGCTGGTGCGGACGGGCGGGGAACTCGTGCTGGCCACGCCATGCACATGGCTGGAGGAATTCACACCGCGCGGCAACTGGCCCGCGGGAAGCACGATCGATTGGCTCCACGACACGCTGGACCCGGATTTCACGCTGCTGCGCCGCAGCGACGAGCCTTTCCTGATCCGCGAGACCGCGCGCAAGTTCCAGTGGTCGCTCTCGCTGGTGAGCGTCTGGCGCAGGAAATGATCGCCGGTCGCGTCAACTGCACACCAGCTCCTCCCCACCGGCGATCACCCGGTCCATCATCACATCGTGCGGTTCCGCAAAGGTGTCCGGCACCAGCCGCGATGGATCACAGACGCCGATCTTGAGCGCGTCCGGCCGGGCGGCCGCCAGCGTCCGGTCGTAATACCCGCGGCCGCGGCCAAGACGCCCGCCGCGCGCGTCAAACGCCAAACCGGGACACAGGAAAACATCGATCGCGGCCACCGCCACCACCGGCAGGTCCGGCCGCGGCTCCATCACCCCGAAGGCGCCGGCGGCGAGTTGCGACGGGGGATCCGTCACGTGGTGGAAATGAAGCGCGTCGCCCGCGACCCGCGGCCATGCCCAGCGGTGGCCGGCGTGATGCGCGGCAAGTTCTGTTAGGTCGGCCTCGCCATCGAGCGGCTGATAGATGGCGATGGTGAGCGGTCCCGGCTGTGCGGCGAGCCATCCGCCGAGCCGTGCGCGGGCGGCTGCGGATTCCGCGGGTGGGCACGGAGCAAGCCGCCGCATGGCCGCGCGCAGGCGGCGCTTGGAGCCGCCGGGATCGGGAATTGCCTCTTGCATGCGCGGTGGGGTTTTCCATCTTTACCGGTGATGAAGGGTTGCATGCAAGCGGCGATGGTCATGTCCGTCCTGATGGCATGCGTCACGGGGGGAGAAAAACCGGAGTTGTTCGCTTGGGATCCGCCGAAGGTGGCGGCAAGCATGTTCAGCCATGAATTGGGCATGCTGGACGCCGAGCGGGATGAATACGCCACGCACCTTGCCCGGCACGCGGCCAACCAAGTGGCCTCATCCGGGGCCTCGGCCGTGTCGCTGGCGGCGGCACGGCGGCTGCTGGGGCTGGCGCTGCACCTCTCGCCACGCAACAAACAGGCACTGGTGACGAATTTCCAACTCGCCAGCGGGGTGGCGCCCGAACCGGTGGCGGACGCCTACAGCCCGCAGTCGCTCGCCCGCTTGTTGTTCACCCGCGCCCAACTGCTGGAGCAACAGGGCGGCGATGAAAACGGGAAACTCGCGCGTTATTTCCATGCGCTTGCCGCGTCCATGGATCCGCGCAACGAGGATGCGGTCTACGCCAGCGAGGTGCGGCGGCTGGATCACGGCGATCCCGACTGGGCGGCGGCCATCGGTGCGGCGGCACCGGCGAAGTAGCGGGTCTAACCGGCGGACGGCCCCACCGGCTGGGCCTGCGGCGGCATGCAGGTGGCGGCCAGCGCGCGCCCCGCGGCCAGCCCCTTGTAATCATCATGGAGGGGTTTCTCCGCGGGAGGCCAGAACACCCCGGCGGCAATGCGGCCGAGGATCCACTCCGCGCATTGCTCCGCAGCGGAGAGATCGGCGGCGGAAAAATCCGCCCACTCGGTGATCAGCACCTCCGGCTCACTGGCACCCAGCCGGATGTAGCATGGCGAGGGTGGCGATTCGCGACCGTTTTCAAATGCCCGCGCGTAGAGCGGAAGTTGCAGGTTGATCCAGCGGCAGGCGGCCGGCTTGTCATTGCGGATGACGTGGTGATGGACCGGACAATCATCAGGGAGGTGGGCGGGCAGGCGGGTGCCGGAGGTGATCTTCTTGCGGTGTTCGCTCTCCACGGCCTCCACCTTGCCGGTCTTGTAATCGATCACGCGCAGCGCGCCGCTTTCCTCGTGGCGGTCGATGCGGTCGATCTTTCCGGAAACGGTGAAACCACCCAGCGGAAATTCGAATTTGCGCTCCGCCTCGATCACCCGCCAGCCATCCGCGCGCAGGCCGGCCTGCAACCGCGCGAACCAGCCGAGGCGCTGGCGCAGCGACTCCGCCTGCACCCGCACGGCCACCGGCGGCCGCAGGCCGAAGCGCCCGGCGGTCACGCGGTCAAGCTCGGCGGAAAACCAATCGGACAGCGAGGCGGCATCGGCAAGCTCGCGGGCGGCGGCATCACAACCCCAGCGCTCGAGAATACCGTGCGCGACATCGCCGAAGTCGCGGGCGCTCCATTCCTCACGCCCGGGCTCGGAGCCCTGCATGCGGAGGATGTGTTTCAGATAGAAACGGAACGGACAGGCGAGCCATGTGGAAAAGGAGGTCACGGAAATCCTGTCAGGCGGAGCCTGGGCGCGGGGCTGCCATTTCCAATCCGCATGCCAGCGCATGCCGGCCTCCGGCGGCTCGAGATTCCGGAACAGCTCCTTCACGCGCACGGGCAGCGCGTCCCGCGGGGCGGCCGTCAGCAGCCGGGACGGCAGCAGCACCTCGCCGCCCGGCCCGGACTTGACGCAGGACACATCCGCGCGGCCGCCGTTGCGGCGGGCCTCGAGCATCGCTTGATAGAGATAGGCGTCACGCGCCGCGCGCGCGGTGTCCGCCGTGAGTCCGAGTTGCCTGCGCGCGGCCTCGCCAAGCCAGGGATCACCGGTGTCGCGGGCAGGCACGATGCCCTCGTTCATGCCGCACAGCACCAGGTGCCGGCCCGGCTCGAACAACAGTTCAAGCCAGCCCTGGACATCGATCACCCGGCCGTCCGGCGGCTGCGGTGCCTCAACCGGCAGCGCACCGAGCATCAGGTCGATCCAGAACGGCTCATCGCGCCGGACCATCCGCAACAACGGCCCGGCGGTGGTGATCCAGTCGCGCATGCGTGCCGCCTCGGCCGCCGCCTCGGCGGAAAACGCCGCCAGCGCTTCTAACAGAACTGCCATGGCCTTGGCGAACCCGCGCTGCGCGAATCCGGAGCGCCAATGCTCGAGCACCTCCACCGTGCGGAGGACCGCAAGGGCATCATCGCGCTCACGGTCATCACGCGGGCGGTCGTTTCCGAGCGCCCGCCGCAGGTCATCCGGACGCATGATCATCCACGCGTCCCTCAGGCGGGCGAGACGGGATGCGGCTGCGGCCCGGCCGGCACCGAGCAGCGCCGCGGTTTCCGGCATGGCCAGCAGATCGGCCGCATGGGCGAGCCGGGGATCCGCAAGCCACGCGCGCCATGGCTTGAACCACCGCGAAAGACCGCCCGCCACCGGGTGTGCGGCAGGATGGAAGGCCGTCCAGCCTGCACGGGTGAACCCACGCGCCAGTTCATCGCCGGTGGGCGTGTCGGCCGTGCCGAGGGCCACCTCGTCGGATGTGGTCCGGCATTGCGCCACCGCATGCAGCGCCATCGCAGCCTCCTGCCGCAAGTCCGCCGCCAGCCTCACCGATCCCCATGCGCCGTCAGGCCATGGCAGGTCGCGCGCAGACCAGCATTCGAGCGGCAATCCAAGCGGTGAGAACGCATCCGCCTCGGTTTCCGGCGCGGCGATCAACGCGGTGACAGGCAGCCCCCATGCGGCGAGGGATTTCCCGACAAGCGGCGGCATGCCGGTCACACCGGCCAACACCACGGAATCGATGCCCGCTGGCGGTGCCAAGCCATCGGCAAGGACCCGGCTGCGGCTGCGCATGCCCCATGAGCGCAAGCTGTCCTCGACGGCCTGCTCGAGGCGCGCCAATGCCTGCCAACGGCCGGCTTCCACCGATCCCGCGAGCGCGCGCGCCGCGGTGGCGAGCGTGTGGCCGTTTTCCTGCAGCGCACGCCGCAGTGCCACCAGTTCAATCGCAAGGCCGGCGGCCCACCCGCCATGTGGTTCGGGCGGCAGCGGAAACAAGTCCGCATATCCATCCCATGATGCGATGCCCTCCAACGTGCCGGTCCATGCCACCTGTTCCATCCAGTCCGCGGCGACATCCGGCCCCGGCGTGGCAAGCAGGCCGCCGGGCGTCGTGATCCTGGGTGACAACAAGGCCCCGCCGGCCGCCGCCGCCAGCGCCTCG
>JBIJBN010000153.1:0-5347 GCA_044345175.1 Luteolibacter sp. | reverse complement strand
GGCGGCGACCCCACCGAATCCGGCCGTGGCGGACCAGGCTACAAGTTCGCCGATGAGTTCCATCCCGACCTCCGTCACAAGGCTCCCGGTGTGTTCTCCATGGCAAATGCCGGACCCAACACCAACGGCTCGCAGTTTTTCATCACCACCGTGCCCACACCCTTTCTCGACAACCGCCACTCGGTCTTCGGCCAGGTCACCAATGGCATGGACGTGGTGCTCAAGATCACCGGCAAGAACAATACCGGCGAACGCGGTTGCAAATACAACGGCGTGGGCGACAAAATCACCTCGATCGACATCCTCGGCGACACCACCGCGCTCTTCGAATCGCGCAAGGACGACATCGAGCACTGGAACTCGATCCTCGACCGCTGACGCCGCCGCTGAAACACATCCCGCGTGCCCGGCCGATGCGCCCGGGCGGATTGCGAGGCTGATGATCAATGCCTTTCGGAAGGCGCATGCTGTGACTGGCGGGAGTTTGGAAAAGATTTCAGGGTTTCCACTTTCCAGCATGAGGATAACCCATGAAGCAGGGTATCGGGCATCAGGCGGCTAAACTGTTCATATCAAATTCAGACGCACATACTACGATTCCGAAAAAAAGCTCCGGGATCAGACAGCCGTCATTTCCATTACCGAAAGCAAAGGTTTGATGGCAGTCGATATCCGGGATGCCAAATGAAAACCAAGCCGAACAAGGCGCTGCACCCCACGCTCAACGCCTCCGGCCGCGCCCGCGGGCACCACGCTGCCGCCCGCCGCCCGCCATCTTGGGCTTGGCAGGCACAGGCACTCCGCGCGCATGCCGCTCGGCCAGTTGCTCGACGTGCCATGCGTGCCCGTCCCACCGCGGAATCGCCATCCTGATGGTTTTCTCGATCTCCCGGAGATACTCCAGCTCGTCCTCGGAACAAAACGAGACCGCCCGGCCTTCGGCACCGGCGCGCGCTGTCCGGCCAATCCGGTGGACATACGCCTCGGGCTCGTTCGGGAGGTCGTAGTTCACCACCAGACCCACATCCTTCACATCCACCCCGCGCGCGGCCACATCCGTGGCCACCAACACCGGCGTCAGCCCTTTCTTGAAACGCTCCAGCGCTTTCTCCCGCTGGCTCTGCGACTTGTTGCCATGAATCGCATCCGCCGGAAAACCGGACGCACACAGACTCTTCGCCAGCTTGTTCGCCCCGTGCTTGGTGCGGCTGAACACAATGGTAAGGCTGCCCCCCTCCGCTCCGGACTGCGCGCGCAACAACTGCTCCAACAACGGCCGCGTGCCCTCGCGCGCCAGGAAACAAACCTGCTGCTCGATCCGCTCCGCGGTGGTCGTCTCCGGCGCGATGCTCACCTGCGCCGGTTCCCGCAGGATGCCACGGGCCAGCTCCACAATGTCGGGCGCCAGCGTGGCCGAGAAAAACAACGACTGCCGCCGCGCGGGCAACAGGGCGACAATCCGCCTCACGTCGCGCAAAAAACCCATGTCGAGCATCCGGTCCACCTCGTCGAGCACGAAGAATCCAACCTGCGAGAGATCAATGTGGCGCTGGTCGATCAGATCCAACAACCTGCCGGGAGTCGCCACCAGCACATCCACCCCGCCACGCATCGCGTTGATCTGCGGCACCTGCCCCACCCCGCCGTAAACAAGCGTCTGGCGGAAACGGATGTATCTGCCGTAGGTGGCGAAGCTTTTCCCCACCTGCGCGGCAAGCTCGCGCGTGGGCGTCAATACCAGCACACGGCAGCAGCGGGGGCGGACCTGGCCGGGCCCCACATGCAGCGAGTTGAGAATCGGCAGCGCGAAGCCCGCCGTCTTGCCGGTGCCGGTCTGGGCACAGCCCAGCATGTCACGGCCTTGCAACAACAAGGGAATCGCCTGCGCCTGGATCGGCGAGGGCGTGGTGTAACCAAGCTCGCGCAGAACGCGGTGGATCGGCGCGGCCAGCGGCAACGCCTCGAACGGGGTCGGAGTCATGTCTTTGGATTGGCCCGCACCCTCCGGATCCCGGCGGCGGGCGGTGTCGATGAACGATTCTGCAAGTGAGCCTCAAACCATCCTCTCATCGACGAAGACCGCAAAAGGACGGGACCGCCGGAGCAATCCCGCTGCCCGGGCACTGCCAAGCGCGGCGATCCATGACCGGATCCGCGCCAATGGCAAGGGATTTCATCACAAACTCCCGTATCCCCGTCGTGAAAAACCCACGCGCCCGCCTAAAACCGCAACCGCGCAGGCTTCGCCGCATCCCGGTTCAACTTGTCACATGCCAACCGGCAAAGCTCGAAAACCATCGGATCGGCAATCCGGTAAAACACCTGCGCCCCCAGCTTGCGGCGCGACAACAAACCGCCGTCACGCAACAGCTTGAGCTGCTTGGACACATTCGCCTGGCTCGCCGACAAACGCCCGACAATCTCCGAAACACCCAGTTCACCGGACTTGAGCTCCTGGAGGATCGCCAGACGCGTGGCGTCGCCAAACACACGGAACAACACCGCCACACGCTCAAGCTGGACCGCGTCGAGTTTCATCACGCGGGGAATCCTGATCCCTTTCGAAAAAGTTTGCAAGGATAACCATATGGCGATATGAATATTTCAATTCCCAACCCGACACTCCATGAGAATCCAGCCATCCGAGCTTCAACAAGACCTCCAAGCCGGCCGACGCGTCGCGCTGATCGACGTGCGCACCCCGGTGGAATTCGCGGAAACGCACATTGCCGGTTCGCATCTGATGCCGCTCGACACCCTGGACCCTCAAGCGGTGGCCGACGCCACCCGCGGTGCCGACCGCTGCGTGCTGGTCTGCCAGAGCGGCACACGGGCCGGGCGCGCGTTGCAAAAACTCAAGGACGCGGGATGCGGGGGATTCGCCGTTTTGGATGGCGGGGTCGGCGCTTGGCAGTCCGCAGGCCTGGATGTGGTCCGGAGCGAAAGCAAGCGCCTGCCGCTGATGCGCCAGGTGCAGCTGGTCATCGGCCTCTTCACCCTCACCGGCTCCATCCTCGCGCTTGCGGTAAACCCCAACTTCGCCATCATCCCCGCCTTCTTTGGCGCGGGTCTCACCTTCGCCGGTGCCAGCGGCTGGTGCGGACTGGCCATCTTGTTGTCCAAAATGCCCTGGAACTCATCCGCAAACGCCAGTTGCAACCGCACATCCTGCAGCAGCTGACTTCATCCGCAACGCCACGTTTCGCAAGCAAGGCCCTGCCGCGGTTCCGAACGGGCACCGATGGGAAAAAGACCCGCACGGGAAATCATGCCGCGCGTGCCGGCGGAGGGTTTACCTCACCACTTTGCCGCCGAGCGAAAGGATGCGGGCATTGGCTTTGGCGGCCTCGGCATCCGGAATGTTGCCATCGCGCACATACATCTGGGAGAGACTGGTCCATGCCAGCAGGTCGTTGGGCCTGAGGGTGACCGCTTGCAGGCCGCAGCCGATGGCCTCCTTGATCTGCCCGGTTTTCAGCAAGGCCATGCCGAGCGCGTGCCAACCGTCGAAAAACGCCGGATCCAGCTCCACGCAGCGCCGGTAGAGGGCGACCGCCTCATCCAGTTCACCCAGGGCAAGGTGGCCGTTGGCCTCGTCGAACAAGCATTCAAGCCCGGCCACGGTCACCTGCGGTAAAGTTGCTCCACATTCGCGGCCTCGACCCGGTCGGCCAGCCAGTCCATGAATGCCAACATTTCATTCTGCGAGGCGGTGCCGGTCACTTCGGCGTCGATGCGTGCCGCGGCATCAGCTGCTTTTTCAACTTCGCGCGCCGCGACATGCACGATGAACGCGCGGTCGTCCTCGACGATCACGTCGGCAAGCCCGCCCGGATCGGCATTGCGCACCACCTCGAAGAGGTTGCGGGGTTCGACGGCGGGATCCGGGGTGTGGCTGGAGGTGATTTTGGAAAATTCGCGGGGATCCTTGAGACCGGCAGCGGTGGCCGCCTCGGCAAACGGTTTGCCACCGGCAAGCGCGTCGCGGATTTGCGCGAGCGCGGCATCCGCGGCGGTTTTCATCGCGGCGGCGGCCTTTTCCTTCACGAACTGGAGACGCGCCTCGTCCTTGGCCTCCTCGAACGTCTTGGGCCGCGATTTCTCCTCGGCATCAAGGCGGGCGACCAGCCACTGGTTCTCACCGATGGCGATCGGCTGGGAGATTTTGGAGAGCGGATCGGCACCGGGTTCGATGCGGAACAACTCGTCCACCGCCTTGCCGCCGCGGCTGGATGAGCGCAGCTCGATGTCCAATCCGGCAGGCGGCGCATCACGGGAAAAGAACTCCGTGGTCACAACCTCCCACCCGTTGGTTTTCGCCAGCTCCTCGAAGCCCGCGCCCTTCTGCTCCTCAAGCATGAAACTGAACTCATCCACCTTGGCATCGGTCTCGATTTGTTTTTTGCGCCGCGATTCCGCCAGCGCGGCGGCTTTCGCCGCTTTTTCCTCGGCTTTCTTTTTTGCGGCCTCGCGTTTCTGCTCATCGGTGGCGGCGGCATCGGCGATGGATTCCGGAGCATCCGCATCCGCTTCGTCTGCGGCAGGCATGTCCGGAGCGGCGATGATGTAGGTGAACCTGCGGGTCGGCGCGGTGGTGAAGGCATCCTGGATGTTTTCCCAATATGCCTTGATCTCGTCGTCCGTGGGCTGGATTTCCGCCTCGAAAGGATCGAGATCGAGACGTGCCAGGCTGCCGCTGGCGCGCTGGTTGTCGAGTGCCAGATTCGCGGCGGTGACGTCGCGGTTCATCGCCAGGCCCGCGCCGACGATGCGGTTGATCTTGCCGGCGGCGAGCGCGTCGGCCGCCAACTCGCGGAGGTCAGTCTCGGTCAATCCGAGACGTCCGATGCCCTTCTCGATGAAATTGCGGTAGTTTTCCTCGTTGAAGGCGCCATCGGCACCGGCGAAGGCGCGCAGGCCGCGGATGTATCCGGAGATCTCCTCCTCACCCGGGTTCACACCGAATTCCTGCCTCGCACGGCGCAGGATCACACGGCTGACGAAAAACTTCTCGGCCGCATCATCGCCGCTGGTGGCGCCGGCGGTGAGACCCATCACGAACTGGTAGAGGCCGAAGTCCCCCGAACGGGCCAGCCCCGTGGCCAGTTCAAAGGCCCCACTGCCGAGCTGGCGGAACTCCTTGTCGTTGTAGATGCGTCCGCCGACCTTGAGGAAGCCTTGTCCGCCCATGCCGCCGCGGAACAGGTCGTCCTTGATCCCGATGACCAGGGAAAGCACGACAAGCGCGATGAAAAAGATGATGAGGCCGGTGTATTTGCGGATGTTTTCGATCATGAACGATGGCCGTGTGGTTGGCGGGCGCGGCGAGTAAAGAGCGCGCGCGGCG
>JBIJBN010000152.1:0-5377 GCA_044345175.1 Luteolibacter sp. | reverse complement strand
GATGGCGCGCAGAACGAGAGGATGTTCCTCATGCCGGTCGCGGCGATTCTCGAATGGCGCCCGGCCTTTCTCAAATCCAAACACATCAGGCGCATCGACCGATGAGCGCGCACGAATCATCCACCGGCGTCCACTATGACGCGCTCTATGAGAAGCACGACACCGGCCACGGGCACCCGGAGTCCGCCGGGCGCTACCGCGTGCTCAGGTCCGCACTGGATGAACTGCCGGACACCTATCCGCGGCTGCGTGGCAGGCGCGCGACCACCGCGGACATCCTGCTGGCCCACGAGCCATACTATCATGATCTGGTTTACCGGGATGTGGAGGATTTCGCGCAGGTTCTCAGGACCGGCGACACCGCGATCTGCGAGGAAAGTCATGATGTGGCGATGGAGGCCGCGGGCGCCGTGCTCAATGCGGTGGACGCGGTGATGGCCGGTGATGTCCGCTCCGCCTTCTGCGCGGTGCGCCCGCCCGGCCACCACGCCACCGCCACACGCGGCATGGGCTTCTGCATTTTCAACCATGTCGCCATCGCCGCGCGCCACCTCGGGAAACGACACGGCCTGCAGCGCGTCGCCATCATCGACTGGGACGTGCATCATGGCAACGGCACCGAGGAGATCTTCATCGAGGACCCCGGCGTGCTTTACATCTCGCTGCACGAGGACGGCATCTATCCGTTCACCGGCGCGGCCTGCACCCGCGGCCGCGGCGCCGGGCTTGGAACCACACTGAACATCCCCCTGCCCGCGAACTCGGACGGCCAGACCGCCCTCGCCGAGTGGGACGCACAGGTGGAGCCGGCCGTCGATGCCTTCAAACCGGATTTCCTGCTGGTCTCCGCTGGCTTTGACGCGCGCACCGGTGACCCGCTCGGCGGATTGCGCTGGACCGACGCGACCTTCGCGGAAATGACGCGCCGCTGCGTCACCATGGCCGGGAATTGGTGCGGCGGCAGGCTGGTCTCGGTGCTCGAAGGCGGATACCACCCGGCCGGCCTCGCCAGCGCGGCACTCGCCCATGTCCGCGCCTTGGCTGGCGCCTGACCGCGATGGCGGTGACTCTCACTCCAGCCTGATGGCGGTCGATCGTCCGTGCCCATCGAGCCCCTCGATGCGGGCGAACTCGGCGACCACCGGCAGCGAGGCGCGCACGGACTTTTTATCGAGCCTCACGATGCTGGTGCGGCGTTGGAACTGATCCGCACGCAGGCCGGAAAACGAACGGCCCGCACCGCCGGTGGGCAGCGTGTGACTCGGACCTGCGAGAAAATCCCCCACCGCGACCGGCGAGTCGTTGCCCAGATAAATCGCCCCGGCGGTGCGGATGCGCGGCAGCCACTTCCTTTCCGCCGCGGTGATGAGCGACAGGTGTTCCGGACAGAACGCGTTGGTGAGCGCCACAGCCTCCTCGAAGGATTTCACATGCAGCAGGAAAGTGCCGGATCTGAGCACGTCACGGATGATTTTCGCACGCGAGAGCGACGCGAGTTGCAGACCGATGGATTTTTCCACCCTGCCCAGCAGCGCCTTGGAATCGGTGATGAAGCCAACCACGCTGTCACCTCCGTGCTCGGCCTGGGCAAGCATGTCCGCCGCGATGAAATCCGGATTGCCCGACTTGTCGGCAAGAATCAGGATCTCGCTGGGCCCCGGCAGCAGGTCGATGGACACCGCGCCCACCAGTTGGCGTTTCGCCTCGACCACAAAGCGGTTTCCCGGACCGAAAATCCGGTCCACCGGGCGGATGCTCCGCGTGCCGAGCGCGAGCGCGGCGATCGCCTGCGCGCCACCCACTTTCACCACCTCGGTCACACCGGCGGCACGCAGGGCATGGAGCAATGATGGGTTCACCGAGCCGTCCGGACCGCAGGGTGTTGCGGCGACGATTTCCGGCACTCCGGCCGCCTGCGCGAAACCGGCCGTCATCAATGCGGTTGATACCAACGGTGCCTTCCCTCCCGGCACATAAACACCCACCCGGTCATATGGAGTGAAGCGCTCTCCCACAGTGGCACCCTCCGCGTTTTTGCACGACCAGTCCTTGCGCAGGCTGTGACCGGCGAAGGCATGGATGTTGGCAAGGCTGCGCTTCACCGCCATGCGCGTCGCGGGGGTGACCGCCCGCGCGGCCGCGGCGAATTCATCCCCGCTCACCAGCAGGCCCTTGCGCGTGAGCACCGCATTGTCGAAACGCTTCGTCAGCGCCACCAGCGCGTCATCGCCCGTGGCCGCGACCTGGGCGATGATCTCGGTGACAAGATCACGCACTCCGGCTTCAGGCAAGGCACGGCGCTTGAGACGGCGGACGAATGCCGCGTAGCCGGGATCGGAGTGACTGAAAACCTTCATGCCGTGTGTCGCAGGCGGAAATTGCACACCGGAGCACGGTTCGCCAAGCATGATCCCGCGGAATCCCCCTGAAAAAACCGCACGGCCGCGGCATCAACACAGCCACAGCACCGCGACCTGGGCGAGCAGGATCCGCATCAGCATCGTGAGCGGATACACATTCGCGTAAGCCAGCGAGGGATGGTCGGAATTCGCAAGCCGCGTGGCAAATGCCAGCGCGGGGGGATCCGTCATGCTGCCGGCCAGCACCCCGGACAAGGTGTGGTAATTGAGATTCATCCACTTCCGGCCGACGAATGCGGCCGCCAGCAAGGGCACAGTAGTGACCACCGCCCCCATGGCCATCCATTGCAGGCCGGTGGCGGAAAAGGCCGTCTCCACAAACCGCCCCCCCGCTCCCAGTCCCACACATGCGAGGAAAAAAATGATGCCCAGCTCGCGGAATGCCGTGTTCGCATTGATCGGCATGTGGATGACCAGCGGCCCCACACGGCCCATCCGGCCCATCAGGATCGCAATAATCAGCGGGCCGCCGGCCAGCCCGAGGCGAAGCGGCACCGGAAGCCCCGGAAGATTCCACGGATAGAGACCGAAGAGGATGCCCACGGTGATGCCGATGAAAATGGAGGCGAAACTTGTTTCATTGAGCTGGCGCACCGAGTTTCCCAGCGCCTCGGCAGCCTCTTCGATCGCGGCCTCCTCGCCCACCAGGTTGAGCATGTCGCCGAACTGCAGCTTGAGGTCCGGCATCGCGGTGAGGATCATGTCCTGCCGGCTCACCCGGCTGACGGTCACGCCGTAGCATTCGCCCACGCGGGTGGCGGCGATGGTCTTGCCGATCATCGCCTTGTGCGTGACGATCACACGCTTGGAAACGATGTTGCCCGGCGCCTTGCGCAAATCCTCGTCGACACGTCTGCCGATGCCCAGTGCTGCGCGCTCCAGCTGCTCGGGCCCGCCAACGGCAAGAATCACGTCGCCTGGATGCAGAATCGTCCCGGCATTGGCAATCCGCACCTCCGTTTCACCGCTCTTGCGCACGCGCGACACCACCACACCGTCATCGCCCAAGCCGGGGATGTTGCGGACCGCCACACCTTCGAGATTCGGATTTTCCACCAACAAGGTGGCCCGCTGCGGCTCGCGCGTGTGCGAATCAAGTCTGCTCCTGAGCTCGGCCAGTTCCAGCCGGGGGTCGATCCGGAAAACCACGCGCACCAGCACGATCACCAGTATGATGCCCAGCACGCCGAAGGGATAGGCAACGGCATACGCCATCGACGCCACGGCGGCCTGCCCGGGCTCCGCCGCGCCGCCCATCGCCTGTTGCGCGGCTCCCAGTGACGGCGTGTTGGTCGTCGATCCCGAGAAGATCCCGGCCAGTTCCCCAGCCTGCCATCCAAGCACCTGGTGGCCGAACCCGAAAGCCAGCGCCGCGCCGGACAGCACGATGGAGAATGCCAGTGCGTTGAGCCTCAGCCCGTCCAGCTTGAGCGAGTTGAAAAACCCGGGACCCAGCTGCAGTCCCACCGTGAACACAAACAACGCAAGCCCGAACTCCTTGAGAAACGACATCAACTGCGGATCCAGCGACAATCCGAAATGACCAAGCAGCAGGCCGCTGAACAACATTCCGGCAACCCCCAGCTTGATGCCCCGGATCCGCACACTGCCGATCAAAAGCCCCAGAATCGCCGTCAGGCAAAGGACCAGTATCGGCTCGGCGTGAGGCGACACCTCCCTGATTCCATCCATGAAACCGCTCACCCGCCGGATCGTGCACGCCGGTCCGGATCGCGGCAATCCTTATCATGAACCCACCCGAGCAACCCGGATCATCCGGCCACCCCGCCCGCATCCCGGAATCACCGCTGAAATCAATCGATTTCCCGCAAAAATCAGCGTGATCAACGGGAGCATCCATGCTGGAATCCAGTCATCCCATGCAGGCCGCCATCCTACCCCCGCGCAATCCCGCACTCTGTGCGCCCATCACATCCAACCGCGAGCTCGGCGCCTGCCTCGTTGCCAACCTGCCGATCCGCGAGCTGCTGGAGGCCGACCTCCGCCGCGCAGGCCTCCAACTGGTCAATCCAAAGGACGCCGGACCGCGCACGCTGCGCATCCCCATCGACAACTGGATCGAACTCGGCGCCCTCCTGCTCCTCGGCCGCAATCCGGAAGCGGCACGCCTGCTGGATGCCGAAGGACGCACGCTCGCATGGAAAGGCAATGCGGATCCGGCGAAATGCACCCAACAAATCGTCACCGACGCCGGTTGCTTCCCGGTCATCTATCCATGGGACCTCCTGCGCATGAACGAGGAGGTGCTCACACTGATGGATGAAACCTCGCTGCTCGGGGAAGTCAGTCCGCTCACCAGCCTCTCAGGCGTCGTCCGCCTCGGCAATGGCTCGCGCATCCTCCCCGGCACGGTCATCGAAGGCCCGGTGATCATCGGCGCCAACAGCCAGATCGGCCCGAACGCATACATCCGCGGAGCCACCAGCATCGGCTCGAACTGCTACGTCGGAAATGGCGCGGAAATCAAAAACTCCATCATCTACAACAATACCTGCGTCTCCCGCCAGTGCTACGTGGGCGACTCGATCATCGGCACCCACGTCACCCTCGGCGCGGGAACATGTACCGAAAACCACCGCCACGACGGCCGCCACCACATTTCCATCGTCCAGGGCAAACCCGTCAACACCGGACGCCTCAAGCTCGGCGCCATCCTCGGCGACGGCGTGCGCACCGGCGTGAACACCTCCCTCGAGGCGGGAATCAAGATCGGTGTCGCCCGCACCACACCGCCCGGCAGCGTGATCAGCAAGGACCTTTTGTGACCGAATTGTCACACGAGCGACATTCCTGCGGCCATCGGCCACCACCAGTTTCCGCATGCAATGCACCGCATCCTGATTGTCGAGGACGAGGAGGACATCGCCGACCTGATCCGTTTCAACCTGGAAAGGGCCGGATTCGATGTGCTCAAGGCCCATGACGGCATCACGGGC
>JBIJBN010000241.1:0-3464 GCA_044345175.1 Luteolibacter sp. | reverse complement strand
CTCGGCATGCAGCCGCTCACGCAGGTCGTGCAGGATCTCCGGCAGGGTGCGCGAGGTCACCTCACCCTCGTGCTTGCTCAGCACCTCGAGGAAACGGCTCATGTGCGTGCCCTTGAATTGATGCGGCAAATGCACCGACATCGAAATGGTGGCAACCGTCGGAAACGGATTGCCGAGGTGGTCGGTCACCTGGATCGGATAACGCAGGTCCGAAACACCCACCTGGTCAATGGCGATGCCGCGGCTGTCGGGGAGATTCTGGACGTCTTTCACTTGGCGTGGCGGTTGGAATTCGGAAGCGCGAAAATCAGGCGGAGTATTCGGCCCAGGACGAACTGGTTTCCCACACGCGCACCGACACCAGGCGCACGTCGGCGCGCAGCGGGTAGCGGGCATCCGCCCCAGCCGCATGATTCGCAAGGGCCACCGCGGCATGCTCGAAAAATGTCCGCGCCAGCAACTCGGTGGTCGGATCCTGGTTCTCGAAGCCGATCACGCGCTCGCCGAAGCGGGCCTTGAATCCGGGGTATGCGGGATCGGCCGTGTTCATGCAAATCGCGTGATCGAAGGTGTCGAGCCAGTCGCCCACCGCCTGCCTCACGATCTTGAAATCGCACACCATCTGGTTTTCATCCAGCTCGCGGGCCTCGATCACGAACTCCACCCTGCGGGTGTGCCCGTGCGGAAAACGGCACTTGTCCGGATGCTTCGAAAGCATGTGGCCGCTCTCGATTTCGAGGGATTTGCAAATGCGATATGGCATGGAAAAAACGGAATGTCCCGCCCGTGAATGGACGCGAACGATGGTGGATTGGAAGCAAATATTCCGCATCCCGCGAATCAAAACCGCGTCATGCGCCAGCCCGGCCCGGACCTCCGCACCCCCCCGGCGCGGGCAGCGGCGGCGTCCGCTCATACACCGTGGGGTCCGGCACGCCGGCCAGCAAGAATGCCTCGCGCCGCTCGACACAGGTGCCGCATGCGCCGCAATGGACCTCCCCGCCCTTGTAGCAGGACCACGTTTCCGCATAGTCGATGCCCAGCGCCGCGCCACGGCGGACAATGGCCGCCTTGTCCATACCGATGAACGGGCGCAACAGGCGGACCGCCGCGTAGGTGCCAAGGGCCATCGCCTCGTCCATGGCCCGCATGAACGGCTCGCGACAGTCGGGATAGATCGCATGGTCGCCGGAATGCGCCGCGATCACCACCGCCTCCGCCCCGTTGCTTTCGGCATGCCCGGCGGCGATCGCGAGCATGATGCCGTTGCGGAACGGCACCACCGTCTTTTTCATCGACTCCTCGGCATAGTGCCCCTCGGGAATGTCCCCGCCGGAACACAGGAGGTCGGACTTGAAAAGCCGGTCCATGAAATCCAGCCGGACCACATCATGCGGAATGCCGTGACGTCCGGCATGCAGGCCCGCAAACGGAATCTCACGCGCATTGTGCTTCGAACCGTAGTCAAAGCTCAGGCATGCCGCAACCCGGTGCGCGCGCAGCGACTCATGCAGCGCCGTCACCGAATCCATGCCCCCGCTCAACAATACACACACCTTCATGCCGGCTCGGGATAGGTCGCCTCCGTGGTGAGCTGGATGCCGCCGCGCGGGGCGAACTCGCCGCGCACCACCAACTCGCGCGGATGCAGCGCCTTGGCGAGGTCGTCAAGAATGCGGTTGACGATCTCTTCATTGAATGCCGGCTGGTTGCGGAACGAGGCAAGGTAGAATTTCAGGCTCTTGGTTTCCACAATCGTCTCCCCGGGCACGTAGCGGATCACAATCCGCGCCGCATCAGGCTGGCCGGTCACCGGACAAAGCGAGGAGAACTCGGGACAATTCAGGGTGATCCAATAATGACGCCCCGGCCGCTGGTTCGGAAAAACCTCCAGCCTCGCCTCTTCCGGACTCGAAGGCAGACGGCTGTCCGCCCTGCCCAAAAGCGACAAATTCCCCAAATCATCACGTGCGGCCATGGGCCGGATCATGGGAAATCCGCCTCCCCGGCGTCGATCGGAAATTCACCCCCATCCCGGAACCCTCATCCCTGCTGGGGGCGGCTCGGGAATGGATGTCACCTGCAACCGGAATCCATTCATCGGAAAAAATTGCCCATCATGGCCCGGTTCCGGGCGGTGATCACTCCGGCTTCCGCTTGGAACATATCCCGCATCACCATGCATGCCGGAATCGTCCTGAAGCCGAACAGATCAAGCTCATTTCAAAACCAACCCGAGCGGCTTGCGCAACCCGATGCCCACCGGCACACACGACATCAAGCCGCCTAGCAAGGCGGCAATGACCAGGACCCACAGCCAGCCACCCCCCGCCGCACCACCACCTGCGAGCCAGTCAAGGTCAAGAACGCCGAAATCCAGCCAGCTTGCGGAAAACCTCAGTAGAAACAATCCCACGATGACACCTGTGACCGCAACGAGACAATTCTCCAACACGGCATGAATCAACAACATCATGCGGCCCACGCCAAACGACCGGATCAAAGCCAGCAGATAGCGCTCTTCCCTGAATTCCATCCAGGCCAAAGCACCGCAAACCAGTCCAAGCACCAGAGTCGATCCGACAACAACCGCCAGTAAAACCCCCCGCTGGAGATCACGGACTTCACGCAATTGGCGCAACAGGGGAAGTGTGGACCGGATGCTGATTCGCCTTTGCTCCACAAACTGGAGGGTGTCCGAAATCCGGTGCGCCTGCTCAACCGCTTCAGGCGATCGCGCCTGAAGCAGAATCTGCCGGGTGAATCCCTTCTGCAAAAACGGCCGCAACCTGGAGACCCCAGCCACAAGCACCTCGCTGGTTCCGGTGAAATTTTCGAACAAATGCCCCTTGGGCGGCATCGCAAGGGCCTCGACACGCATCGACTCGATGGCAGCCACCGCCATCGTGCCTTCAGGCTGCCGGTTCGTCAGCAAAATCACGGCATCCGGGTATCCGTGCCGCTCCGGATCAAGCAACGCAGCCACGGGGACGTCCCGCGTGCCGTCGATTCTCGCGGATGCCGGCAGTTGATAAAACGTCACCGACTCGCCACAGGAATCCTCCCATTCCATCGCCTCCGCATCTTCCGGAGAGGCGAGTGCTCCAGCCTGGTCAGGAGGCACGATTTCGCTGATGAAAACGCCCAATGCATCCCTGCTGGCAAGCTGCCGCTCCAACTGATCACCCAGGAATGTGACGCCCGCAATCATCATGGCGCCAAGCATCCCGACGAGCGCCGAAATCGTCAATTTGCTCAAAACCCCCAACGGCTGCTCAAGCCAGCGCCGGAAACTGTTTTGCCAAAGATAAAATATGATGGAAGTCCACCAGTTCATTTGCAATGGGGTCGATCCGGTGATCGTGACTGGCAATGACACATATTGCCTCGTTTCTTGCGGAAAAACGCCGGATGGCGTCCAGAATGATGCCGGTGTTCCCGTCGTCGAGTCCGGACGACGGTTC
>JBIJBN010000026.1:0-12472 GCA_044345175.1 Luteolibacter sp. | reverse complement strand
CGTGGAGGTTCCGCTGGTGGACCGCGCGTCATTCCATGTGCCGAAGGGCCACTTCATGGCCATCGTCGGCCCGTCCGGTTGTGGCAAGACCACGCTGCTCAAGACCATCGCCGGGCTCAACCCGGAATCCGGCGGCGCGTTGTTCTGGGATGGGCGCAATCTTTCGGAGGACGGTGATTTCACGCCCACCGAGATCGGTTATGTGCCGCAGTTCTCGATCGCCTATGATCCGCTCACCGTCGATGAATCGGTGGAGGCCGCCACACGCCTGCGGGTGCGCTGCCGCGATGCCGACGAGCTCGACGCGCGCATCGGCCGCGTGTTGGAGGAAACCGGCCTCGGGCAGATCGCGGACCGCCGGGTCAAGGTGCTTTCCGGCGGGCAGAAGCGCCGCCTCGGACTGGCGATGGAGCTGGTGTCCGATCCGAAGATCCTGCTGTGCGACGAGGTGACTTCCGGTCTTGATCCGCGGTCGGAGCGCGAGATTGTCCGGCTGCTGCATGATCTCTCGCGCAAGGACGGCCGCATCGTGCTTTCCGTGACCCATTCGCTCGCGCATTTGGAATTGTATGACTCGATCCTCGTGCTGCACGAGGGATGCGTGGTCTTCCACGGGCCGCCGCAGCAGTTGACGCATTACTTCTCCGTGCATGACAGCGAGGAGGTCTATCCGCGGCTGGCAAGCCAGCCGGCGGCGAACTGGCAGGCCTCATGGCTCAAGCACTCGCCGTCGTATCGCAAAATGCTCGAGCGCAGCCGCGCGCGTCTGATTTCCAGCGGCGGGCTGGACGTGCCGCCGGAACGATCCGCGGAGCCACCGGAAGAGGTGGCATCCCTGCCGGGCTTCCTCAGCCAGTGTGGCACGCTGCTGGCGCGCCGCTGGCGCATCTTCACGCGCGACCGCGGCCAGATGTTGCTGCAGCTTGCCATCCTGTTGTGCTTTCCGTTGCTGGTGACGATTTTCAGCGACAAGGCATCGGGCAACATCCGCCGTTTTTCCGACATGCGGCAGACCGATGTCTTCGCGCAGATCCAGGAGCAGCAAAGCGTGCGCGCGGACCAGATGAAGGTGGGCTCGGCCGTTTCAGGAATCATCATGTTCCAGGTGGTGCTGCTCTCGCTGATGGGATCGAACAATTCCGCGCGTGAAATCGCCGCCGAGCGACCGGTCTATGAGAAGGAGAAATTCGGCGGGCTGCGGCCCGGCGCCTATCTCGCATCCAAGGTGGTGTTCCTCGGCTGCCTAGTGCTGGCGCAGTCGTTGTGGATGGCGTTTTTCGTCAATTTCTTCGGCCCCTTCCGTGGGGATTTCGTCCAGCATGCCGGATTCCTCCTGCTGGTGAACGCGGCGATGACCTCGATCTGTCTGGCGATTTCCGCGATGATGCGCACGGCGGAGCAGGCGTCGCTGCTTTCGATCTATCTGGTGGGGTTCCAACTGCCGCTATCGGGCGCGGTGCTGGCTTTGCCGGAGACGATCGAGGCGTTCACCCGGCCATTCGTCTCCGCATACTGGGCGTGGTCCGGCTCGGTGGATGCGCTCCAGACACAGGTCCACTCCGCCGTCAAATCCGTGATCGACACCGGCCTCTCGGCGCGGGATGCCTGCGTGTCCGCCTTGTGCGCGCACATTGCCGCGGGGCTTGTCGCCGCATGGCTGGGTGCCACGCGCCCGCAGTGGGACTGATTCACCGCGCCGCGCGGCGCACTTCCGCGGCGATGATTTGCAGGCCATCGCGCACCACTGGCCCGTCCATCGCATATGACACGCGCATGCATTCCGCGCGGTGCTTCCAATCGCGTTCTTCCAAACCATAGAAGAAGTATTCGCCGGGAATCACCAGCACGCCGCGGCGCTTGAGGCGGTGGTAAAGCTCCATGGAGGGGATCTTCAGTCCGGGAAAGCGCAACCACAGGAAGATCGCGCCCTCGCTCCGGTGGACGGACCAGTCGATGTCCTCACCGAAGGCCGCTGCCGCGGCATCCAGCGCGAAACGCCGTTTTTCCTGATAGAACGGCCGGATCACCTCGCGGCTCAAGCGCAGGATTTCGCCGGATTCGATCAACGGCAGGACGATCTGCTGGCCGGTGCCGGGATTCGAGAGTCCGACGATGGCGCACATTGAGGCGAGCGCGCGGATGACATCCGGCGGGCCGATCACGATGCCGGTGCGAGTTCCGGGCAGGCCGGTTTTCGACAGGCTGTAGGTGAGGATGCAGTTCGGCCGCCAGAACGGCTCCGCGTCTCCGAAGATGATGCCCGGGAATGGCGCGCCGTAGGCGTTGTCGATGATCAGTGGAATGCCATGGATTTGCGCGAGATCCGCCAAACGTGCCATTTCCCCGTCGTCGAGCACGTTGCCGGAGGGGTTCGTCGGCCGCGAGGTGCAGATTGCGGCGATGTCCGCGGGGATTGCCAGGCGGTCGAAATCGACCCGGTATTTGAATTCATGAGGACCGGTTTGTTCGATCCGCGGGGGGACCGCATGGAACAGGCCGCCGTCGATTCCCTGGTCCGAGTAGCCGATGTATTCGGGTGTCAGCGGCAGCAGGATCCGTTTGCGCGAGCCGTCGGGCATTTTTCCTGCGAGCAGGTTGAAGAGCAGGAAAAACGCGGTTTGTCCGCCGCAGGTGACGGCGATGTTTTCCGGGCCGATGTCCCATCCGAAGGTGCGGTGGAACAGCGCGGCGATGGCTTTCAGGAAGCGGGGATTGCCTTGGGGAGGGTCGTAGGATGTGAGTGCGCGGTCGATGCCGCCGGGGTCCTCGAGCAGTTCCTCCAGCCGCCGCCGCCATACGGCCTGCATTTCGGGGATCCGTGCGGGCTGGCCGCCGCCCAGCATGCGGATGCCCGGTCCGCCGCCTGCCATGGCGTGGCCGAGGTCGTCCATCAACTCGCCGATGCCGCTGCCGCAGCCGAGGTGGCGCCCGAATTCCGAAAATTCATATGACATGGCCGGACGGCCTGTTCTAGACTGCCGCGCGCCACCCAACAACCCCATAAACCACCATGTCCATCAAAGTCGGAGACAAAGCCCCTGATTTCACCCTGGTCACCCAAACCGCGGACGGGCCGCAGTTGGTGAAGCTGGGCGACCATATTGGCAAATCCAACATCGTGCTGTTGTTCGTGCCGATGGCCTTCACCAGCGTCTGCACCACGGAGTTCTGCGACGTATCCGCCGGGATTGGCGATTACGAGGCGCTGGATGCCAGGGTGTTCGGGATTTCCGGAGACAATCCGTTCGCGCAGGCCGCATGGGCGGAGAAGGAAGGCATCACCATCACGCTTCTCAGCGATTACGAGCACCAGGTTGCCAAGGCGTATGGTGTGGCTTACGACCAGTTTCTGCCGGCGGTGAACCTGATCATGGGCGGCGTCGCCAAGCGCTCGGCTTTCGTCATCGATAAAAACGGCGTGGTCCAACATGCCGAGGTGCTGGACCACCCGAAGGATCTGCCGGACTTCAACGCCCTCAAGGCGGTGTTGCGCGGGCTCTGAAAGCGGGGGGGCATCGCGGGACGGCCGCGCGCCGCAGTAGCGGCGTGCCGGTCATGGCGGGGTCGTTCCGGGCCGGGACCGCACGGCCGGGTTCTGGCACGGCGTGTGCTGGTCTGATCACAGCGCGCCGCACGGAGTGTTTGCCGCCGCACTCCGCCATTCCGCGCCCTGCACCATCCGGCCCCATGCGAATCGCACGGTTTTTCCTGTTAGATACTTTCCGCGCCCGGCCGCACGCGAAAGGCGCCGTCTTTTTCAATCCGTGGCTTGGGTTGGGATTGCCGGGGAGGATGGGGCGGGGCGGAGGTGGAGGATGTCTGGATGGGATGTGATCCGTCTTTGACCTGCACGGGGGAAGCGGGCAGGCTCTGCGGCGATGACACCGCTTGAAGCTCTCGTCGCGCTGAACATGCTGCCGAAGATCGGCCCGGTGCGGGTGCGGCGGCTGATGGAGGCGTTTGGCGGGGCTGCGGCGGTGTTGGGGGCTCCGAAGGAGCGATTGATGCGTGTGGATGGGATCGGCGAGGAGACTGCGAAAATCCTGTGCGGGTGGCGGGAGCATGCGGATCCCGCGGTGGAGATCCGCGAGGCGCGTGAGCGCGGCATTGCGATTGTGACGATGGATGACGAGGAGTATCCGGCGCCATTGCGCGATGCGTATGATCCGCCGCTTTTGCTGTATGTGTGGGGCGGGATTCTGCCGCGCGACCGGCATGCGATCGGGGTGGTGGGGTCGCGCCGGACGACGCATTACGGGACGCAGTCGGCCAAGAAGCTTTCCTATCAGCTCGCGCATGCGGGGTTCACGGTGATTTCCGGACTTGCGCGCGGCATCGACACTGCGGCGCATGAGGCGGCGGTTGCCGCCGGCGGGCGCACGATCGCGGTGATTGGTTCGGGACTCGGCAAGCTGTATCCGCCGGAAAACCTCGCGCTGGCCGAAAAGATCGCCGCTGGCCATGGTGCGGTGGTTTCCGAGTTTCCGCTGCACACCGCGCCGGACAAGCAGACGTTTCCGATGCGCAACCGGATTGTCGCGGCATGGTCGCGCGCGCTGTTGGTGGTCGAGTGCCCGGCGTGGTCCGGCTCGCTGATCACCGCGAATCTTGCCTCGGAATACGGCAAGCCGGTGTTTGCGGTGCCCGGGCCGATTGACAAGCCGACATCCGCCGGTTGCAACCAGTTGATCCGCGATGGTGCGACGCTGGTGGCGGATGCGGGACACATCCTGGACGACTTGGGCGAGTTGCCGTTCGGGCGGCGTGAGGCGGCGCAGGAGGCCGCGGTGGAGGTTTCGGAGCTGCCGGAAGAGGAGGCCGCGGTGTTTGCGGTGGTGAGCGGTGACGAGCAGGCGGTGGACCGCATCATCGAGCGCTGCGGATTGCCGGCGCATGTGGTGGCGGCGACGCTGATGAAGCTGGAAATGCGGCGTCTGGTGCGGGCGTTTCCGGGATTCCGCTACGCGCGGAGGTGAGCGCGCCGGGAGCGCTCCGCCGCATCCGGTGCCGCGGCCATTGAGCGCGGAGCAGGCGCCGGAGCCAGCCCAGGGTGCCCATTTCCGGCAATGAAACGCCCGCGGTCCACGGGGGACGGCGGGCATTCATGGGGAGTTTTGGCGGCGGGTGCCGCCGTTGGATCATTTGCGCAGCGCCTCTTCGCGTTCCTTGGCCTTGGTGATCACCTCGTCGGCGACGTTCCGGGGTGCGGCGTAGTAGTGGCTGAACTCCATGGAAAACTGGCCGCGGCCGGAAGTCATGGTGCGCAGGTCGCCGATGTAGCCGAACATTTCCGCCAGTGGTGCGTCCGCCTTGACGCGCACGCCGGTGGGTGTGCTCATCTGGTCCTTGATCATGCCGCGGCGGCGGTTGAGGTCGCCAATCACATCGCCGACGTTGCTCTCGGGCACGAACACATCCACCTTCATGATCGGTTCGAGGATCTGCGGCGCGGCCTTGGCCATCGACTGGCGGTAGGCGGCCTTGGCGGCGATTTCGAAGGCGATGGACGACGAGTCCACCGCGTGGAAGCCGCCGTCGGTCAGGGTCACCTTGAAATCGAGGCAGGGGTATCCGGCGAGCGGGCCTTTCTGGATCGAGTTCTTGAAGCCCTTTTCCACCGCGGGGATGAACTCCTTGGGCACGTTGCCGCCGACGACCGCGGATTCGAAAACGAAGCCCGAGCCGGGCTCGAGCGGTTCGATCTTGTAGTCGATCTTGGCGAACTGGCCGGAGCCGCCCGATTGTTTCTTGTGGGTGTAGCTGTCTGCGACCGGCTTGGTGATGGTCTCGCGGTAGGCGACCTGCGGCGCGCCGACGATGACCTCCACCTTGTGGGTGCGCTTGAGGATGTCCACCTTGATGTCGAGGTGGAGTTCGCCCATGCCCTTGAGGATGGTTTCGCCGGTTTCCTCGTCGGTTTCCACGCGGAATGACGGGTCCTCCTGGACCATCTTGCCGATGGCGACGCCGAGTTTCTCGGCATTCGCCTTGTCCTTGGGGGCGACGGCCAGCGAGATCACCGGATCGGGGAAAACCATCGGCTCGAGGGTGGCCGGGTTGTTTTCATCGGCCAGGGTGTGGCCGGTCTGGACGTTCTTGAGGCCGACGATGGCGATGATGTCGCCTGCCTGTGCGGAATCGATTTCATTGCGGTCGTTGGCGTGCATTTCCACCATGCGGCCGATGCGTTCGGTTTTGCCGGTGAAGGTATTGAGCACGGTGTCGCCCTTTTTGATGGTTCCCGAGTAGATGCGGGTGAAGGTGAGCGCGCCGAAGCGGTCGTCCATGATCTTGAAGGCGAGCGCGCGCAGCGGGCGTTTTGGATCGACGATGGCGAAATTGCCGGTTTCGTTGCCTTCGGGATCGACTTCCGGCTGGGGTTTCACGTCTGTGGGGCAGGGCAGGAAGTCCACCACCGCGTCGAGCACCAGCTGCATGCCCTTGTTTTTGAACGAGGATCCACAGTAGGTGGGGAAGAATGCCATGCTGATGGTGCCCTTGCGGATGCAGGACTTGAGTTGGTCGATGGTGGGTTCCTCGCCCTCGAGGTATTTCTCCATCAGTTCGTCGTCCTGCTCGACGGCGGTTTCGATGAGTTCGGCGCGGTATTGTTCGACCTTGTCGGCCATGTCGGCGGGCACCTCTTCGATCCTGTAGTTTTCCGGCTGGCCGGACTCGTCCCAGATCCATGCCTTGCGGGTGAGGAGGTCCACCATGCCGACGAAGTCGCTTTCGGTTCCGATGGGCAGGACCATGACCAGCGGTTTCGCGCCGAGGATGTTTTTCACCTGGTCCACGACGCGGTAGAAATCGGCGCCGATGCGGT
Organism: Luteolibacter sp.; assembly: GCA_044345175.1. Taxonomy (GTDB): domain Bacteria; phylum Verrucomicrobiota; class Verrucomicrobiia; order Verrucomicrobiales; family Akkermansiaceae; genus Luteolibacter. The sequence continues at coordinate 5,646 of JBIJBN010000026.1, read as the reverse complement.
CCAGTTTGTTCACATAGATGAGACGGGCGACTTCGGATTCGTTGGCGTAGCGCCAGTTGGTTTCCGACTGTGGTTCGACGCCGCCGGAGCCGCAGAACACGCCGATGCCGCCGTCGAGCACCTTGAGCGAGCGGTAGACCTCGATGGTGAAGTCGACGTGGCCCGGGGTGTCGATGACATTGAACTGGTGGCCGCTCCAGAAGCAGGAAGTGGCGGCGGACTGGATGGTGATGCCGCGTTCGGCCTCCTGTTCCATGAAGTCCATGGTGGATGCGCCGTCGTGCACCTCGCCGAGCTTGTGGATTTTACCGGTGAGTTTGAGAATGCGCTCGGTGGTGGTGGTTTTGCCCGCATCGACGTGGGCGAAGATGCCGATGTTGCGGTATTTCGTGAGGTCCTTCATGCCTGTGTTGTGCTTCTGGGTTGCCGGATCCGGGTGATGAGCCGGGGGCGCATTGCTATTCGCAGAATTGTTTTTGGCAACCCTAGAGTCGGAGATTTTCGGTCCGGTTGCGGCCGTGGGATGTTTTGAGGTCCTGTGTGAGCCGGGCGGCGAGTCGTGACAGGTGCTGGTAATCCTCGGCCGGCTGTGCAGCGGGATCGAAGCGCAGGCGCTGGTGCAGGGTGATGGCCTGCGCGAGGACGGTCTGATCCGGCAGGACGGGGCGCAGGCCGTCGAGCCATTGGGCGTAGGTTCGCCCGGGCGGGCGTTTGCCGAGGATTTGCCGGGCTTGGGACTCGAGCGCATGCAGGGGCGTGCGGGGCGCGGGGCTTGTGTGCATGGAGGATCCGTCGCCGGTTCCGATGTGGCGGCGCGAGAGCCAGAGGCGGCGGATGATGAAGCCGGCAATGGCGGTTCCCATCACAAGCATGACCGCTGATGCCTTGAGGCGGTTGGCCGGTTGTTGGCGCCAGAGGAAGAAATCCTCGCGGGTGCGTTTGACCATGTCGCTGAAGCGCTGGCTCCATGGCGGGGTGGCGGAGACGCTGGCGAGCCAGTCCGGCGGGGTCGGGTCAAAATCGATCCATGTGCGCCTTGCGGCGTCCCAGACGCGGCACCATGAATGGCCGTGGATGCCGCGGATGACGAATTGGCTGCGTGTGGGGTCGCGTTCCAGCACGGCATAGCCGGTGGCATAGCGTGCGGGAACGCCGTTTTCGCGCAGTAGCAGGGTGGCGGCAGTGGCGAAATACTCGCAATGTCCGGCGCGTGCGGTGGTGAGAAAGCGGCCGATGGCGGTGGGGCCGTTTTGCGAGACCGGGCGGCGGATGGTGGGGTTGCGGGTGTAGGCGAAGTGTTGGTGGAAGAAGGTGCGCAGGGTGGCGAGCTGGGTCTCGAGCGGGGTTGCGGCATGGATGCCGAGTCCGGCCAGCACCCTGCGGATGGTTTCGCGCTCGATGATGGGGATGTGTGAGTCCTCGTGCGGCAGCGGCGGGCCGTCCGCGCTGCTCGCATCCTGCCAGAAGACCGTGCCTTCGATCACCGGGTGTTTGGGAAACACGCGCACGGTGCCGAAGCTGTTGATTTCGATTCCGTCGAGCGCGAAGTCCCGCAGCAGGGTGGCATTTCCCGGCAGGGGCAGAGGGGCTTCCGCGACGGCGCTTCCGCGCATGTGGAACAGCGGCAACGTTTCCGGGTGTGTGGCGGCCTCGGCCGATGGCATGAGAAAATACGCCATGCCGTCGATCAGCCGCGTGTCGAGATCCTTGAAATCCGCGGTTGCCAGCCGTTGGTTGCGCCAGCTCGCGCCGAGGAACATGTTGTAAGTGGCGGTGCGCAGCAGTCTCGGGATGGCGTTTCCCGGGGCCGCTTGCAGGCGCCAGAGGATCTCGGGCGACTGCCGGACCGCGCCTGCGGTGCCGATCAGGGTGGAGCTGTGGTTCGGATCAAACCCGCCTTGGCGGGATTTTCCATCGAACTGTCCGCCGGCCTTCTGCAATGCGAAGCGGCCGCCCAGTCCGAGCAGGCCTGTGGCGATCATCAGCGGGACGACCACGCGCGCGCGGCCGCGCCCGGCGGACATCAGCATCCAGCCGGTGAGAATCACCAGTCCGGGCAGGAAAATCACGGTGTCGGATTTGCGGCCGACCGCCGCGGCGACCAGCGAGGTGGCGAAGAGCACGTTGCCGAAATGGATCGTGGAGGTTCCGCCGCCGAGGCCGATCCGGCGGTTGCGTTCGCGCTGGCGTCTGGCCATGAACGAGAAGACATCGAGTGGCAGCGACTCGCGCAGTCCGTAGGATTGGATGAACAGCATCGGAACCAGCAGCGCGGGCATCAGGGCGAGCGTGGTGGGCAGCGCCGTGTAGCGGTTTCCATCCAGCCAGATGAGCACGGCGGCAGCGGTCATGCCGAGCACGGTGAATTGCCAGGTGCGGCTGCAGGTGTCATCGTCAAACTCCCAGCGCAGGCGTGTCCAGTGCCGGCCCTCGGCGACCAGTGCGAGGAGCAGTCCGAGCAGCGGCCTGCCGGTCATCGCGCCCCAGAACAGGAGCGTGACACCTAACAGAAGGCGTGGAGGTGGCGGGGGATTGTGGATGGTATCCTGCGGGTTGGCGGTGGATTCAGATTCTTGGAGGCAGGCGCATCAGGTCGCGGCCGATGTGGCCGGACTCCAGCCAGTGGCCGGGGACGTCCTGCGGGCGGGGGCCGCGGCCGATGATGAGGGCTGAGCAGGTGATGCCTGCCGTGCGGAGGGATGTGAGCAACTCCGCGCGTGAATCGTCCCATCCGTTGAGGATGACGATGCAGGAGGCCAGGCCGTCGCGGTGGCGGATGGCCCACTGTGCGAGTTCCCGGTGGATGCCGTGGCGGCTTGGCCTGATGCCTGCCAGTGTTTCCAGCAGTTTGGTGCCGCGTTCGACATCCCTGCCCGCGGTGACGATGTGCGCCTTGTTTTCGATGAACATCAGGTCGATCAGCGTGTTGCCCGTGTCCATGCCCGAGGCGAAGGATGCGGCCACGGAGATGCAATCCTCGAAGCAGTCGTCGGTTTCCCGAGTGGAAAGGGTATCGAGGACCAGGCCGAGGCGCGGGTAGAAGGTGTCCTCGAGTTCCCTGACGATCGGGCGGCCGGTGCGGGCCCAGCTTTTCCAGTGGATTTGGCGAGGTGGGTCGCCGGGCCGGTAATCGCGCAATCCGACGAACTCGCCGGAGGTTCCGATCTGGTTGCTGGTGCTTTCGCCGTTCACCCTGAAGTCCGCGACGCCGGGCAGTTCCAATGGTGGCAGCGGATGGCGGCGTGGCAGCACCAACACGGTGGCGGGTGGTGCCATCACCGGCACGCACCGTTGGAACAGCTCGAGTGGATCGGGCAGCCATGCCCTCATGTCGCGCAGGCGGATCACGCCGCGGCGCAACGGGGTGAACTCGATGAACACGCAGGTCCGGGCGCCGGGGGCGAGCCGGATTTCATCCTGAGAGAAGCCGCCGGTGAAGAACCGCTTGTGCAACAGCAGCCATTGCCAGCGGAAATAGGCGAAGGTGCGGTCGAAGCGGTTGCGTTCGTGCTCTCCGGGTTCGCGCAGATCGCAGAACTCATTGGCATCCGGCCGCGGATCCGGAGCTGTTTCATGCAACCATGCGCGGCTGACGCTCCTGCGGCCGTGGTTGTGGACCTGCACCGCCATGCGCACGGTGGTGCCGGCGGTGGCGTGGCCGGGAAGTTCCCGCACGGCATGCAGCGTGGCGCGGCGCAGCATGGTCCATGACAGGCAGATGAGCACCAGTGCGATGCTGAACGAGAGTAGTTCGAGAATCGGGCTGCGCGGGTGGCCGATGCCGAGGCATGCCGCGAGCACCAGCACCACACCCACGGCCATGCCGGCCGGGCGCAGCCGCAGGCGGATGAAATGGCCGGCGCCGGATGCCGGATGATAGATGCGGTGCAGCGGCCGGTCCAGAGGCCGGCGCGGGGGTGGCGTTTCGATTCCTGCTGGAGATTGGGCGCGCATGCGGTGTGGCATCAGACCGGCACCGGTGTCTGTTCGATCAACTCCGCGACGATGCGGCGTGCCGTGGTTCCCGAGTATTTCGCCTCCGGTGTGAGCACCATGCGGTGGGCGATCACATCCGCGGCGATGGATTGGATCAACTCCGGCGATACAAAATCCTGTCCGTGGAAAACCGCCAGCGCCTGGGAAACCTTCATCAGCGCGAGCGAGGCGCGCGGGCTTGCCGCCAGCTGGATGTCCGGATGGCGGCGTGTCGCGCCGACGAGTGCGACCACGTATTGGCGCAGATCATCACTGATGCGCACATGGCGTGCGGTTGAGATGAGTCCGAGGATCTCCTCCCTGCTGACCACCGGATCCAGGGTGTCCACCGGATGGGTTTCCATCTGGTCGGCGAGGATTGCCGCCTCCTCGTCGGCGTTCACGTATCCGAGCGCGCACTGCATGGTGAAGCGGTCCATCTGTGCCTCCGGCAGCGGGTAGGTGCCGCGGAATTCGACCGGATTCTGGGTGGCGATGACGAAAAACAGCCCGTCGAGGCTGTGGCGTTCGCCGTCGATGGTTGCCTGGCGTTCGCCCATGGCCTCGAGCAGTGCGCTTTGGGTGCGGGGCGAGGCGCGGTTGATTTCATCGGCCAGCAGGATGTCGGTGAAGACCGGCCCCGGGTGGAAGCGGAACTGGTGGGTGCGTGGATCGAGCACGGAGACGCCGAGGATGTCGGTGGGCAGCAGGTCGGGAGTGAACTGGACGCGCTTGAAGACCGTGCCGCGGATGGATGCGGCGATTGCCTTGGCGAGGGTGGTTTTCCCGGTGCCCGGGAAATCCTCCAGCAGCACGTGGCCGCCGGAGATCATGCATGCGAGCACCTTGCGGACCACCTCCGCCTGGCCGCGCAGCACGGAGCAAACCGAGGATTCCAATCGGGTGGCGGCGTTGGAGTTCATGGTCCGGGAGCGGATTCCACCGCTTGGGCGCGGATCCGTCGAGAGCCAAAAAAAGCGCCACGCCGGATGGGGATCCGGCGTGGCGGAGGGAACCCGGCCGCAGGGTGTTCAGAGGCGGAAGCTGCCGCTGATGGAGACTCCGCCGCGGTGGGGGTGGCCATGGTAGCCATGGTGGCCATGATACACCGGCGGGCAGACCGGGCGGTGGTAGTAGTGCCTGACCGGCGGCGGGCAGTAGCGCACGCGGGGCACATAGACCGGGCGGTATCCCCAGCCGGGTGAGCCGCAGCGGTTGTAGCCGTGGATGTAGCGCACCGGGTGGACCGGCGTGCCGCAGGAGCGGTAGCTGCTGATGTGGACGTGGCCGGATCCGCAGCCGTGGCGCGGGCGGGCATCGGCCGTGACCGAGGCGCCGAGCAGGGTGAGGGCGGCGAGGGTGAGGGTGGTCAGCGATTTCATGTGTTTGGTTGGTTTTTGGATTCCGCGGATTTCGACGTCGGCCTGCGCGGATTATTCGACGGCAATTGGGGAAATTTTTCCGCGGCCGGATCCGCGGGTGGTTGCGTGTTGGTGGCGGGCAGCCCACACTCCGCCTGTGGATCCTGCCGCAAGCATCCCCTGGCTTGGGAAGACGCCGCGCAGCGGCCGGTGGCTCGTCGGCGTGTCCGGCGGGGCGGACTCGGTGGCGCTTCTGCACATTCTGTTAGATTCAGGATTCCGCAAGCTGGTGGTATGTCATCTTGACCAC
>JBIJBN010000151.1:0-5526 GCA_044345175.1 Luteolibacter sp. | reverse complement strand
TGGTGCGGCTGGCCGCGGGTCTGGGTTTGCCGTGCGAGCTCGGGAGTGCGGATGTGCGTGGGCGGATGGCGGAGCGTGGTGAATCGATGGAGACTGCGGCGCGGCACGAGAGGCATGTTTTTTTCGCGAGCTGTGCGCGCAAGCACCGTTGCCGCAGGGTGCTGCTGGCGCATCATGCGGACGACCAGGCCGAGACCGTCTTGTGGAACCTGTTGCGTGGCTCGCATGGACTGAAGGGGATGCGCGCGCGGCAGGAAATCGCGGTGGGGCGGATGCGGTTGGAGTTGGTGAGGCCGTTGTTGGGCATGCGGCGTGCGGAGCTTGCGGGGTGGTTGCGGGAGCGCGGGCTGCGGTGGCGCGAGGATGCCGGCAACCGCGAGCCGGTGGCGGTGCGCAACCGGCTGCGCCACGAGGTGTTTCCGTTGTTGGAGAGCATTGCCGGCCGGGATCCGGTGGGTGCGTTTGCGCGGGCGGCGGAGGACGCGGCGGCGGCGGAGGTGTTTGAAAACAGTTTGTTGGATGAGGCGCGCACGATCGATCCGCAGGGCCGTCTTCATCTGCCGGTGTTGCGGAAGCTGCCCGGGTGGTTGCAGAAGGCGGCGCTGCGCAGCTACTTCAGGCGGCATGCGGTGCCGGATGTGGATCGTGCGTTGGTGGTGCGTGCCGCCGGTTTGCTGGACACCGCCGGGCCTGCGGTGGTGAATCTTCCCGGCGGGCGCAGGCTGCGGCGGAAGGCCGGCAGGCTTTGGATTGCGGATTAGGGATCCGTGCCGCCGCCCGGCCAGATCAGTTCGAAATTGTTCGGCGGATTTTCCGCCTGGCGGATCAGTCCATCGGCGGTGAGGGCGAGCCACGGGTTGAATTCGCCGCCGATGGATTCGAGCGCCTGCGCGGTCCAGACGTTGCAGACGCGCGGGATGAAATAACTGTGCCGGGACTCCAGTTGCACGCCATCGCCCCAGCTGGACGGGCGGACGACGGCCGGGCGGCCTGCGGGGCAGGTGCGGCTGCAGGCGTTGAGGAAGTCGGCGAGTGCGGGGCCGCGGTCGCGCGGGACCAGCTTGCGCCAGATCCGCTGGCGTGGCAGGACCTCCGCGACATCATGGTTTGCGGGAATCAGCTCCATGACCGAGCGGGTGGGGGTGAAGAGCACGCGGAAGACCTTCCATGGGTGGTCGAAGCCCTCGGCCGAGTAGGCGTCGCGGTTGCCCCAGCTCATGGTCACGTAACGCGCCGGGCCGAAATCCCGCGGTGGCACGAATCCCGATTCGAGCAGCCAGTCGTAGGGCAGCACCAGGCCGGTGTGCCAGTTGTCGGCAACCAGCCAGATGAGCACGTCCGGATCCCGGTGACGGATGGGTGTGGTGGATTGTGAGAGCCCGACCTCGGTGCGCCGCAGCGGCTGGGTTTCGACGGGCAGGCGGAGGCTGCAGGAGCTGAGCAGCACCGCGGCGAGCACCGCCGTGCCGGCAAGATACCGCGGCATCGCTGGGGCCGGCATCAGGCGGGCAGGAACGAGCAGACGTATTCGCAGATGCCGCCGCTCACGGTGATGGTGAAGCCGCTGTTGCCCGGCACATCGAATGACGATCCGGCCTCCACTTCGAGTGTGGTGGCGGAGCCGTCGAGCAGCACCTCGCACGAGCCGGCGATGATTTCCATGCGCTCGGGCGCGGCGGTGCCGAAGTGGTATCTGCCGGGGTGGATGATGCCGATGGTTTTGCGCGAATCATCCGGGAAGCGCACGGTGTGGGAAACAACCTTGCCGTCGAAATAGATGTTGGCCTTGGCATCGACGGTGACATTGGTGAATGAGGTCATGATATGTGTCTGGACTGGTTTTCGGATAAGATATCATTCCACCGGCATACCGGCGTTTTTCCATGCGTCCCAGCCGCCGGTGAAGACGCTGGCCGGGTGGCCGGCGGCGGCGATCCGCGCGGCGACGGTGTGTGCGTCCGGGCATTCCGGGCCGGTGCAATAGACGACGATGGTGCCGCCGGAGGTGAGGGTGGCGCGGATCTCCGCGGAGCGGCTTGCGATGTCCGCGTCGCAGCGGCCGGGTGGCATGTGGATGGCGCCCGGGATATGGCCGAAGTTGTAAACAAAAAGCGGGCGGGCATCGAAAACCAGAGCCTTGCCGGACTCGTGGATGGGGAAAAACCCGTCCAGGCCGATGGCGGTGACCGGTGCGCTGCGGGTGGCCGCGGCGGAAGGTGCGGGCTGGGTTTTTTGGGCTTTGGCTTTGGCTTTGGCCGGTGGTGATGCCGGTGCATCCACGGTCGGCCGGGTTTTGGCGGCGGCTGGTGGTGGCGTGGCGGGCGGCGTGGCGGGCGGCGTGGCGCAGCCGGCAATCAGGATGGCGGTTGCGGCGGCAGGCAGCTTGCTGGAGAGACTGCGGGTCATTTGACGATTTCCAGCAATTCCACATCGAAGACCAGCATGCCTGCGGGGGCGCCTTGGGGTGGGGTTTCGCCGTAGGCGAGGTTGGCGGGGATCCAAAGCCGGCGTTTTTCGCCCTCGACCATGAGTTGCAGGCCTTCGGTCCAGCCCGGGATCACGCGGTTGAGCGGCAGCACGATCGGTTCGTCGCGCATGACCGAGCTGTCGAAGAGTTTGCCGTCGGTTGTCCAACCCGAGTAGTGGACTTTCACTTGATCGGATGGTTCCGGACGGGTGGAGCCGTTGCCTTGGACGAGCACGCGTGAGGCCAGGCCGGAGGGGGTTTTCTCCGCGTCATCCGGCACTGTGGCCACATCCTCCGGTGTGGCGGGTGGTTTGGGTCCGGCCTTGATTCCGAGCAACTCGACATCGAAGACCAGCATGCCTGCGGGGCGGCCGCTGCCGGGGTTTTCGCCGTAGGCGAGGTTGGCGGGGATCCAGAACCTGCGTTTTTCGTTCAGGACCATGAGTTGGAGGCCCTCGATCCAGCCGGGGATCACATTGCCAAGCGGGAAGGTGGTGGGTTGGCCGCGTTTGTGCGAGCTGTCGAAGAGTTTGCCGTCGGTTGTCCAACCCGAGTAGTGGACGGTGACGGTGTCGGTGGGTCCGGGGCGGGTGTCGCCCTTGCCTTCGGCAAGGACTTTGGATGCGAGGCCTGAGGCGGTTTTCAGGGCGTCCGCGGGCGGGGCTTGGACATCGGGCGGGGTTTCGGGCATGGTGGTTTCGGCAAGGGTGGCGGAGCAGAACGCGAGGGCCAGCCCGGCCGCGTGCACGGTGGTGGACCGCAGGAGATTCGGGATGAGGCGCATGGGCGCAGGTCAGACCAATCCCGCGCGGGTGTCAATCCCGGCGTCGTTCAGCGTCTGCCGTGCTGATGCGGTGTCAGCACGCTGGGTTCGCCGCAATACGGGCAGCGGAAACGGTTGGTCAGCAGCACCGAGGTGGCCACGAACAGGCGTTGGCTACCGAACAGTCTGCGGGCGTTGCGCAGTCGGGAGCAAACATGGTTTCCGAGCATTGTGATTTTGCAGAGCGGGCAGGTTGCGTATTGGGCGGCGAACCACTGCAGGAATGCGAGCAAGGCGGCGGCGGCGAGGGTGAGCAGGCCGACAGTGCCGACCGAGTTGTCGCCGGTGATGAATGTCCATGCGATCAGGACGGTGGCGCCGGCGGCGAGCAGGTGCCATCCGGTGAGCAGCAGGGAAGCCGTGCGGATGTGTCTGGCTGCCTGGCGTGATGGCGGGCGGTGCATGATCCACGGGTGGGACAGCACCTGTCATGCCAAGACCGTCACGGTGTCATGGAAAAAGCAGGCTTTGCGCGGAGTTGTCCGGTATGGTGGCGGCGGGCGGGCCTGCGAGCAGGGCGTCGATGCGTGTGAGCAATTCGAGCGACGGGGTGTTGCGGCGGTCCAGCACTGCGATGAGCAAGGCGCGCCACTCGTCGGTGGTGCCGCCGTTTTCGCGTGCGAGCACGGTGGCAGTCTGGCTGAGGTTGCCGCTTGCCGCGAGGTGTTTGCCGGCGCGGCGCAGCCATGCATCGAGATACGGGCGGTCGGGCCTGGGGCGGGTCACATGGCGAGCGTCGCGGCAGGTCGCGGTGGTGGTCAAGAAGATGTGCGTTTCGTGCGGCGGGTCTTGCCGGCGGGATATGCGGCCGCTTTGGGCGCGGGATTTAGCGGTGGGTTTTTCAGTGTGGCGATCTGGTCGCGCAGGTGGGCGGCGCGTTCGAATTCGAGCCGTGCTGAGGCCTCGCGCATTTCCTCCTCGAGATCGGCGATGACGCGGAGCTTGTCATAGGTTTCGGCATCGCTGGCGACCAGCGAGCGGTTGAGCTCATCCGCCTCGCGGAGGTCGTGTTCATGGCTGTGGAGGCTTTGCTGGAGCGCGCGTTTGACGCCCTGCGGTGTGATGCCGTGTGCCTCGTTGTATGCCTGCTGGCGGGCGCGGCGCTGCGCGGAGACATCCATCAGGGTGCGGATGGAATCGGTGATCACATCGCAGAACAGCACGCATTCGCCGGCGGTGTGGCGTGCGGCCCGTCCGGCGGTCTGGATGAGCGAGGTTTCGTTGCGCAGGAAACCCTCCTTGTCGGCGTCGAGGATGCAGACGAGCGAAACCTCCGGCAGGTCGAGTCCCTCGCGCAGCAGGTTGATGCCCACCAGCACGTCCACCGTGGCGGCGCGCAGCTGGCGCAGGATCTCGACGCGTTCGACCGCATCGACATCGGCGTGGATGTAGCGCACTTTGAGTCCGGTTCCCTGCAGATAGCCGCTGAGGTCCTCCGCGGTTTTCTTGGTGAGGGTGGTGATGAGCACGCGTTCTTGGCGGTCGACGCGCTGGCGGCAGAGTTCGATGGTTTCGTCGATCTGGCCCTTGAGCGGGCGCAGGGTGATGACCGGGTCGAGCAGGCCGGTGGGGCGGATGATTTGTTCGACGACCAGCGGTGTGCCGGGTTTGGCGGGATCGAAGCGAGCGACCGGTTCGTCGTTGCCGCTGGGTTTGATGCGGATTTTCGCCGGAGGCGGCGAGCTGCCGTTCCTGCGTGATTTCACCGGGATGAAGGATTTGTTTTCGGGGCGCGAGTTGAGCAGTTCGAACGGTCCCGGCGTGGCGGAAATGTAGAGCCGCTGGCCGGTCATGCGCATGAACTCCTCGAAGCGCAGCGGCCGGTTGTCCAGCGCGCTGGGCAGGCGGAAGCCGTGATCGACGAGCACCGACTTGCGGCTTTTGTCGCCTTCATACATGCCGCCGATCTGCGGGATGGTGGCGTGGCTTTCATCGATCATCACGAGGAAGTCGCGCGGGAAGAAATCCAGCAGTGTGTATGGGCGCGCGCCGGGTTCGCGGCCGGTGATGTGGCGCGAGTAGTTCTCGATGCCCTGGCAGAACCCGAGTTCCGCCATCATTTCGAGGTCGTATTCGGTGCGCATGCGCAGCCGCTGGGCTTCGAGCAGCCGGTTTTGTGTTTCGAGTTCGGCGACCCTTGAGTCGAGTTCGGCGCGGATTGAGATGGCAGCGCGTTTCATCTTGTCGCCCGGGGTGACGAACTGTTTGGCGGGGAAGAACGTGTGGCTGTCCAGGC
>JBIJBN010000146.1:0-5587 GCA_044345175.1 Luteolibacter sp. | reverse complement strand
CCGGGGGGCGCTCGGGTGGCAACTGCAGTTGGCGGACGAGCGATGATTTGGTGACAGGCTGGGCGGGGTGGGACCGCATGAGGGCGAGCACCGCGTCTCGCAAATTTTCGCCGGGCATGGGCACATCTTGGCGAGCGGCGCCGGATTTCGCAACGGCAAAGCGGAAAATAAACGTTGCGCGTGCCTTGGCGAGGATTGAGTATTTACCATGTCACCTCAGCATGCAACCTTTCAGCGGGCATGGTGGCTTGAAATATTTGGTTGCCCCGCATCCGTGAACATCCATTCTGCGCACATCATGAATATCCGATTTGTCCGCCGTCCGCAGGGCTTCACCTTGGTTGAATTGCTGGTTGTGATGGCGATCATCGCGGTGTTGGCATCCGCAGGCTTCGGTGCCGGCAATGCCGCGATCCAGAAAGCGCGCAAGACCAAGGCCCTTGCCGCCGCCGTGGCCATCGAAACCGCGGTGAACAATTTTTACACGGAATACGGCAGCATGCCCAAGGACGGGAGCTCGGATGTCACCGTGGAGACCGACAAGGACAACGACTTCCTCAAGGTCCTGTTGGGCACGGAAACCACCTTGAACACCCGTGCCATCCGGTTCCTCTCTGCCAGGGAAGGCAAGGGCAACAGGGACGGCCTGATCTACAGCGGCGATGTCGTCACCGGGCTGTATGACCCATGGGGCGGCGGATACAAGGTCCGCATGGATTTGGATTATGATGAAAGGCTCGATTTCAAACCCGATGGCAGTGGTTGGCAGCAGGTCAGGCTCAACGGCCGCCGGGTGGCCGTGTGGAGCGATGGCGCCGACGGCACCGGCCAGTCCGGCGCGGGCAAGAAAACCGACGATGTCTGGACCTGGTCCCAGTGACCTGATGGCAGCCGGCCCGGCGCGATACACCGCAGGGTGATCATCACCTGCACACCTCCGTGCCGATGCCGCCGTCGGTGAAAATCTCCAAGAGCAGCGCGTGCGGCTGGCGGCCGTCAGCAACACGTTGCGAGATGATCCGGGGGGATGAGGGGGGTTGACGCAAGAATCCACACAGTCCACTCTCTCTCCAATGCATCGACGCAGGGAAGATCAATCGCTGGCCATGCACCGCAGGATTGCCATCATGATCGAGAGCGATCCGGATGCGGTGATTGGCAAGGCTCTGGAGAATTTGCGCGCATGGACGGCAAGGCAGCAGGATTCATCCGCGATCCCGGTTTATCAGGAATGGCAGGATCTGCTGGCCCGGATGTCCCCGCGCGAAATCGCCGGATTCATGGTTTCCGACACCGAGCAGGCCGCAAGAATGCGGCAGAGCAACCCCTTCGCCGGAGTTTTGTCGCCAAGGGAGGTCTGGGCCATCAAACGCAACCATGAAGCGGCATGAACTGGAGCATCTGATCCGTGCTGCGGGCGCCATCACCGGCGCGGAGGAGATCATCGTGATCGGAAGCCAGGCGATCCTGGGCGCCAATCCGGATGCGCCGGATTCCCTGCTGCGTTCGCGTGAAGCCGATTTGTTCACCCTGCGCGATCCGAAAGACGCCGATCTGATCGATGGCTCGATCGGCGAGGGCTCGCCATTTCATGAAACCTTTGGCTACTACGCGCAGGGTGTGTGGCTTGATACCGCCACGGTCCCGCATGGCTGGCAGGAGCGTCTGATAGCCATCCGGAATGACAACACCCGGCACGTCACCGCGCTTTGTCTGGAGCCTCACGATCTCGCGGTTTCAAAACTGGTGGCCGGCCGCGAGAAGGACCGGGAGTTCGTCTCGGAGATGTTCCGTCATGGGATGATTGACGAGGGCCTGTTGCTCAAACTCATCGGAAGCTTGTCCGTTTCCGAGGAGGAAAAAACCAACGTTTGCGAGCGCTGGCAGCGCATCAAGCACGCCGCAGGGTGATCATCACCTGCACACCTCCGTGCCGATGCCGCCGTCGGTGAAAATCTCCAAGAGCAGCGCGTGCGGCTGGCGGCCGTCCACGAAGTGCACCTTGCGCACACCGGCATTGAGCGCATCCACGGCGCTGCGGATCTTGGGGATCATGCCGCCGGAAACCGTGCCGTCCGCGATCAAGCCTTCGGCCTCGGCACGGGTGACGGAGTGGATCAGCGAGGAAGGATCCTTGGGATCGGCAAGCAGGCCGGGCACATCGGACAGATAGACCAGTTTGGCGACGCGCAGTTCCCTGGCGAGCGCGGCGGCGGCGAGATCGGCATTGATGTTGAGCGGCAGGCCGGTGGCGAGTTCGGCGGCGAGCGGTGAAATAACCGGGACGATGCCCGCCTGCAGCGCCGCATCCATGTGGGCCATCTGGCAGCCGACCACCTCGCCCACGCGGCCGAGGTCCACCGGCCTGCCGTCCGCGTCCATGCCACCGGTTTTCTCGCCGAGAAACACATGATTGCCGGGAATGCCGACGGCCTTGCCTCCGAAATCACGGATCATGCGGACAAGTCCCGGATTGATCTCCTCGGAAAGCACGCGCGCGACGATTTGGATCGCCTGCTCGCTGGTGACGCGGAAGCCGCCGACGAACTTCGCCTCAAGTCCGGCCTGCTCCATGGCGGCGGAGATCGCCTTGCCGCCGCCATGGACGACGATCGGATGGATGCCCGCCACCTCGAGGAAGACGATGTCGCGCATGACCTTCGCAACCAGGTCCGGATCCTCCATCGCCGCCCCGCCCATCTTGATCAGGAAGGTCTTGCCGCGGAAGGCCTGCAGATACGGCAGCGCCTCGATGAGCGCGTTGGCTTTGTCGATCGGTTGCATGGGCGGCGAGCCTAGCGATGGATGCGGCAGCCGGAAAGCGCAAAGCCGCGCGCGACGGCCGCACGAAGCGCGGCCGCCGGCGTCCCGGACTTCATGGGTTCGGCCGGGCTTTTGGAACCCGTGGCGCGGACCGCGGTGGGCCGGCGGGTTTTGCCGATGCCTCGGTGTGCCTGGGCAGGAATGGCCGCACCAGCGAGTCCTCCAGATCGAAAACCCCGCAGAAGTCCTCCCGGCTGTCGGAGTCCTGCTTGCCGAAGACCTGCTCCTCGATCAGGTGGAACACCATGTCGCCCACATCCCCGCCCTGGCGGATGCCCCATTCGCGCATCAGCGTGGAGGCCATCGGGCCGAATTGCTCAAGCGCGTAGTCGCGGAAGCCCTCCAGCAGTTCCGGCCCGCTCACGTGGCGCGCCTGGCCGCCATCGGCATCCGCGATGCGCTTGAGCGTGAAATCCAGCGCGTCCTTGAGAAAAAAATACGCATGCGGGTCGAAGCGCTGGTCCCGCTTCATGATGGAAACCACCGATTGCTCGAACTGCATCGCCTGCATGAACGGCATCTTGGCGGAGATGCCGCGGGCTGTCAAAGCGCATCGTCGCGCGGCACGGGCGGCCATCGCACGCCGCGGAACGCATGCGGCGGCCACCGCGGCGGGAAATTGGGTTGTCGGCGGGCCGCGGAGCATCAATCTTTCCGAAACCAACCGTTCCGAGCACCCTTCCAACCATGGCCACCATCCGCATTCTGTTCCTCGGTGACATCGTCGGCGAACCCGGCCGCAAGGCAGTGATCGCAAGCCTGCCCATCCTCAAGCAGGAGGAACAACTCGATTTCATCATTGTGAACGGAGAGAATTCCGCGGGCGGCAAGGGCATCACCCCGAGGATCGCCATCGACCTGCTGCGGGCGGGCGCCGCTGTGATCACCACTGGCGACCATGTCTGGGACCAGCAGGAAATCGTCGATTACTTCCCCACCGAGCCGCGCCTGCTGCGGCCGCTCAATTATCCCGATGGCACGCCCGGGCGCGGCAGCGTGGTGCTGGAAACCCCCAAGGGCCGGGTGGCCGTGATGCAGGTGCAGGGCAGATCCTTCATCCAGCCACCACTCGACAACCCCTACCTCGCCGCGGAAACCGAAGCCCGCCGCCTGCGCGCCGATGGCGTGGGCCCGATCATCGTCGATTACCACGCCGAGACCACCAGCGAGAAAATCGCGATGGGCCGACTGCTCGACGGGCAGGTTTCCGCCGTGCTCGGCACCCACACGCATGTCCAGACGGCGGATGAAAAAATCTTTCCGGGCGGCACCGGCTACCTCACCGATGCAGGCATGTGCGGCCCGGAGGAATCGATCCTCGGGCGCAACATCGACTCCGTGCTCTGGCGCTTCAAAAGCGGCATGCCCACGCGTTTCCCGATCGCCAAGGGCGACGTCCGCCTGTGCGGCGCGATCATGGATGTGGACGCGCAAAGCGGCGCCTGCCTCGCGATCCGCCGCGTCTCGTTGCTGGTGGAGGAAACCCCGGCCGCGGCCGCAATCGCGCAGCCATCCCCGGCCATCTGACACGGATGCACGCGGGCCCGGCCACACCCCAGTCGCTGCACGACCTCGGGTTCGAGGAACTCGGCGCGCGGCTCGCCGCGGCGGGCGTGAACCCGCACCATGCCGGGGCGCTGTGGCGCGCGCTGCACCGCGACGGTGTGACCAGCCTCTCGGAGCAGGTGTTTTCGCCGCCGCTGCGCCGCTGGATCGATGGCAACGTCGGCTCCGGATATCTTCTCGATCAGCCGGAAGTGGTCGATGAGATCCACAGCAGCGACGGGTTGACGCGCAAGTTCCTGTTGCGATTGGGCGACGGGCAGGTGATCGAGACCGTGCTGATGGGCTATGACGGACGCCACACGGTCTGTGTGAGCACGCAGGCTGGCTGTGCGATGGCCTGTGTGTTCTGCGCCACCGGCCAGATGGGATTTGTGCGCCACCTCAGGCCGGGGGAAATCGTCGCCCAGGTGCTGCACGCGCGCCGCGTCCTCAGGCAAACCCACCCGCACCGGCGGCTGCGCAACCTCGTCATGATGGGCATGGGCGAGCCGCTCCACAACCATGACGCGGTGATGCGCGCACTTGATATCATTTCCGACGTGCGCGGCATCGGCATCGGCCCGGCAAGGATCGCCATCAGCACGGTGGGCGTGGTTCCGGGAATCCGGCGCATGGCGGATGAGAACAGCCCCTACCGGCTGGCCGTCAGCCTGCACGGATCCACCGATGAGGAGCGCACCGCATTGGTGCCCGCCGGCCGCCGCTGGCCGCTGGACATGCTGATGGATGCCTGCCGCGCGTATGGCGCCGCCACCGGCAAGCGGATCTTCTTCGAGTGGACGCTGATCGCCGGCCGGAACGACTCGCCCGCGACCGCCGCGCGGCTGGCGGAACTGCTCCGGGGCATCGACGCCCACATCAACCTGATTCCGCTCAACCCGACCGGCGGCTTCTCCGGCAGCGCCAGCCGCTCTGGCCATGCCTTTCAGAAAATCCTGCGTGCCGCAGGGTTCCCCTGCACCTTCCGCCAACGGCGCGGGATCGATGTGGCCGCCGGTTGCGGCATGCTCAAGGCGGAGAAAAAGCCACGCGCGCCGATGCCCGCGGGATCGGAACAGGCTTGAGGTTTCCGGGTGCCTGCCCGCCGCCGCGGGTGGCCGGGGGCGATCGGCGGATTTTCCAAAAACTTCGCCGGATGGCCAAAAAAACCTTGCGCGGCGGCATCGGCCGTGGTGTTCTCCCCGCCCGCGCCCGCCCG
>JBIJBN010000007.1:0-18165 GCA_044345175.1 Luteolibacter sp. | reverse complement strand
CGGGTCCGGCGACGGCTTCGCGCCGGAGGGTGATGGCACGGGGTTTTTCCGCGCCGGGCGCGAGCATCCGCTGCAGGTCCTGTCGCAGGAGCTTGCGTTGAGGGCGATGGATGTGGTTTCCGCCGGCGATGGAGCGGGCACGCCGTCCTATCAACTTGTTTCCAACCTGTTGCAGGTGAGCGGCAAGCTGGCCGCCAGCCTCAACCCGCGGGGCAGCGGCCATGAGCCGGAAACCGGGTATGTGCTCGCGGTGCTCAAGCGCTGTGTCAACTGGCTCAACGACGCCGTCGCCTGCTGCCAGCAGTTGATGGCTGCGGAGGAGGATCCCGACCAACTCGCCGCGCTCGCCCATCTCCGGGCGTCCGCTTATGAAATCCGCGACGGCATCACTGAGTTGCGCCGCGGGCTGAAATAGGCCGGCGTGTGTTTTTTCGGGTTTGCGAAACGGCGGATTCGGGCATGTTCCCGCCGTGGATTCGATCACACAGGCGGCGCTGGGCGCGGCAGTCGGGGAAATGATGCTGGGGCGGCGGCTTGGAAACCGCGCGCTGGCGTGGGGTGCGTTGTTCGGCACGCTGCCGGATCTCGATGTGTTGGTCGCGCCGTTTCTCGACAACAGCGCCAACCTATGGTGGCACCGCGGGCCGAGTCACTCGTTGCTGGTGATGATCGCCGCGGCGTGGGCGCTCTCGCCATGGCTGGCGACGCGCTGGCGGCGTGAAAAGATATCACGTGCGTGGGCCGGTGCCTTTGTCTTTGCGGTGTGGAGCACGCATGTGCTCATCGACTGCTTCACGGTTTACGGCACATCGGTGTTGTGGCCGTTCTCGGATCACCGCGTGGGTTTCAACCATCTTTTCATCATCGATTTCCTGTTCACCCTGCCGATGCTCGCGGCCTTGGTGTGGCTGGCGTTCCTGCGGAACCGGAAACAGGCGGCCAAACGGCGCAGGATCAATGCATGGGGGCTCGGGATCGCCGCGTCCTACGCGCTGCTCAGTGTGGGGATGAAGTTTGCGGCGTCCGCGGGATTCGAGGCCGACCTTGCGCGGCGCGGTGTCACGCCCTTGCGGCGCATGGAGTCTCCCACGCCGTTCAACATCCTGCTGTGGCGCTCGGTGGCGGAACATGACGGCGCGTTCTGGGTGGGTTATCGATCGGTCTTCGAAAGTCGGGCGGAGCCGGTGCGCTGGACGGTCTATCCGCAGGGCGCGGAGGAGCTGGCGGGCTTGGAAGAGCTGCGGGAGGTCAGGCGCCTCCAGTGGTTTTCCGACGGGTGGTGGATCGCCCGCAGGCATGCCACCGGCGTCTGGATGGGCGACTTGAGGTTTGGCGAGGCGCGCACGTGGGGTGACAAGCAGGGCATGGTGGACAACCGGCTGGCTTTTGCCTGGGTGGTCCTGCCTGCGGAGGATGGCGAGCGGCTGCGGCCGTTGCATCCGGCGCGTATGGATGCCGGCGAGACGCTCGGGCGGATGATGCGGCGCATCGCCGGCGACCGCGCCGCATGGGAAGCCACTCCGCGTCTGGCCGGGGTGAAGGGGAGCCTTCCGGAATACCTCATGGTTCACGAGTAAGCCGCGCAGCGGTGAAATTCCGGGCTTCCGCCGGCGGCCTGATGGGTTATGGGTTTGAGTGTGAAAGTGATCTCGGCGCTTTGGCTGGCCGCGTCATTGTGCGCGTCCGGGATGCCGGACAGTGCGGGCGGGTCCGCGCTCCGGTTCCTCGAGAAGACCCGCGCGCGGCAGCTCGATCTGGAGCCCGGTGGCGACACCGCGCTCTCGCCGCAGACCAGTGGTGCCAAGCGCCTTGAGATCGCCCGGCGGCTGGAGCGGATGGCCGGTGATCTGGGCAGCGGGCCGCTGGAAGCCGGTCCCATCCGGGTGGACGACAATGTGGCGGGCGTGCTGGTGCGCAAAAGCGGCGGATTCGATCCCGCGGAGCAGCGGGTTTTCGCCGTGGCAATGGTCAGGCGCGGCGACCGGTGGCTGGCGGCGCCGCTGCCGGCCTCGTTCGAGAACACCGGGCTGGGTTATGATGCGCGGCTGCGCCGGCGCGCCGCTTCGCTGGAGGAGTGGATGCTGCGCCAGCAGGTTCTGGATCTGGCATCGCTGCGCGAAAAAGCCGCGGCCAGGCTGCGCGCCAGCATCGAACGCGCGCTGCCTCTGGAAACCCTGCGCGCGCTAAATTCCGAACAGGCTGCCGGGCGGTTTCTAACAGCCTGCGGGCGGCGTGACCTGCCGGTGGTGCTCGCCCTGCTTGGCGGCACCGGCCGGGAGCTGCCGGACGACTGGGCATTGCGCGTCAGGTCCGCCACCGCGGCCATCCGCGCGAAGGATGTGAGGCGGCCGTGGCATCTGTTGGTTTCCGGGGATGTGCTGCGGGTGGTGGTCGGGCATGATGTGGACGACGGCAGGGCGCTGGCGTTGATTGCCTGTCTAGATCCCGCCGCCAGTGAGGCGCCTGTGCAGGGCCAGCGGCTCGAGTTGTTGCAATTGGAGCTCACCCGGGATGCGGACGGCTGCTGGCGTGTCGATCCGCCGTCATGGTTTCTTGATGAATCCGCGCAGGCCGGGTCGGATGAGGATCTTGCGTCGGAGACCGGGCTGTTGGCGGAATTTCCATCACGGTTGGCCGTGCTTCATCCTGCCGCGCCCGAGCCCACTGCAGCCAAGGCCTTTGAAGCGCTGTGCGATGGATTGCGGCACGGTGGATTTCCCGGATTGGTGCGTTTGATTGCCGCGGCGGGCGATTCCGCCGGGCCATTCCTTGATGCGGCCAAGACATGGTGGACCTTTCATCGGCCCGGCGGCGCCCGCGTGTTGGTTCCGCTCGGCTTCACAGCGGGCGATCATGCGGCCGCGGGCATCTGCCAGGTTTTTTCCGCACATGATCCGGAGCGCGCCGACCTGCGTGTGTTTTATTTTGAAAAGTCCGGCGCCGGATGGCTCTGGGTGCCCCGGCCCGGACCTGCGGCCATCGAGCGGTGGCGTGCATGGACCGCCGCCCAATCGGCGGATTTGCAAACCGGGTGGTGTGACCGCCTGTCAGCTGCCTGCGAGGTGGTGGACCGCCTGCCCGATGGTGGCGCCCCGTCGATCGCGGCCGCCCGCGCGGTGGTGGAATCATGGCTCAAGGCGCTTGCTGCCGGCGATCTGCCGGCCGTCCTGCGGCTCAGCGCCCGTCTCGATCTGCCGGACAGCCGGACGCTGACCCTGCGGAATCTCGGTCATGAGTTTGCGCAGGGCAGGGAAAACCCCGTCCCGCCCGACATCGCAAGTGTGAATCAGGGCGCGTTCCTCACCGGGGTCGGGCTGCGCCGCGCAAGCGATGGCAAGGCCGCGCATCCGCTGCATGCGGTGGTCGCCACGCCTGCCGGTCCGCGCGTTCTCATCGAGATCGATCTGTCCGCCTCGCCGCACCGCAGCCGTGTGTTTCTCAACCGCCTCGCTCTGGATCGGATGCGCCACCTGCCCGGGGCCGCCGAGGAACTGCAGGCGTTTCTCGAGCGGCACCAGACATCCGTCGGGAAACCTGCCTCGGGAGATGTGGCGGCGCCTGATCATCCGTGACCGGGCATGCCGCGGCACGCGGTTTGCTCTTCACGGAAGTGCCGCTGGCGCGCAGCATCCGCCGGCAGCGTCACCTGTGCCGTGTCCAAGCCATCGTCCCACATGAATCCAAAGACCATCGCCCGCATCCGCGCCCGCAACCGTCTTGTCGCCGCGTTTCCGTGGCTGGGCAGGCTCGGCGAGGCGCGGCAGCTGATTTGTGCGGCGGCCCGCTGGCGGCGTGAGGGGTGGTTTGTTCCGGTCCCTCACTTCGTGCGCCGCGCAATGCTGCTGGAGCAAGCGCGCGCCGTGGCTGCGGAAATCCTGGTGGAGACCGGCACCTACAAGGGGGGGACCACCTGGTGCCTCCGGCGGGAATTCCGCCGCATCGTGACCATCGAGGTCGTGCCCGCGCTGGCGGCACTGGCGAAGGAACGCTTCGCCGGATATCCACACATCACGGTCATCGAGGGGGACTCCGCCGTGGAGCTTGCGGGAATTTGCGGCAAGCTCGACGGCCCCTGTTTGTTCTATCTCGACGGACATTATTCAGGTGGAGTCACCGGCATGGGATCCGAAGAGTGCCCGATCATCCATGAACTGCAGGCGCTTTTCACCCACACGCGGGTTCCGTTCAGGATCGTCATCGATGATGCGCGCCTGTTCGGTGTGGATCCGGCCTACCCCGGCCTGCAGGCCATCAACGAGCTTGTCGGGAAATACCGGCCGGAAATGCGCGCGAGGGTCGAGAACGACGCGATCCTGATTTCATGATCCGCGCGGCCCTGCGGTTTCGACGGAGCCTGGAAAACCGAGCGCTTTTCCCTTGAGTGATTTTCCATACCCGCTATAAAGCATTTGTTGATTAACCTCATGAAAACCCACCCGCAATCCGGGAAGCCTTAGCTTGAACGGCATCCCGAGCGGCTCTTTCGCGAACACCGGCTTCAGCGACAATGGCTACACGATGACCGCAAGTTCAACCTCCGGGCTGTATGGCGAGACGTTCAATCAGGATCCCGCCATCCGTTTTCTCTCGGTGGGCGGAGCGGCGGCCGATGAACTGGTCATGACATTCTCGGCGAATGTGTATGCCGTGGGAGGGTGGTTCCTTTCGGCGGAAGCCGGCATCAATCCCGGATCCTTCGTGGCCACAGTGGTGGACAGCGACGGCAACATCGACTCTTTCAGCAACCCGACCACCAACTATGCGAACAGCTTCCTGGGCTGGATTTACGACAACCCGATCGCTTCACTCACCCTGAGCACGGATCCTCAAAACCTCGGGTTTCCCACCGCGGCGGATCAAATCATCGTCGCTGTCCCGGAGCCGTCCGCCTGCGCGCTGCTTGGTCTGGCGGTGGCATGCTGCGCCGTCCGCCGCCGCCGCGCGTGACCCCGGCCGGGGGTTTCCGGGGTTGATGCAGGCATGCGCCTGCGGTGGAATGGGCCTGTGATCTCCCCGCTTGATCGCAAGCTGCTGCGCGACCTCTGCCGCATGAAGGGCCAGGTGGCCGCGGTCAGCCTGGTGATGGCCTGCGGGCTGGCGATGATGATCATGACCCGCAGCCTGATCCTGACGCTCGAGTCGGCCCGCACGTCATACGATCAGCAATATGCATTCGCGGATGTCTTTGCGAATCTGAAGCGCGCGCCGCTTTCGGCCGCCGGGCGGCTGGCCACGCTGCCGGGCGTGGCGGTCGTCGAGACGCGTGTGGTGGTGGATGTCACGCTCGATCTGCCCGGTCTGGCGGCGCCGGCCACCGGCCGCATTGTCTCGCTGCCGGAGGATGGCGGCGCGCCGAAGCTCAACCGGCTGTTCCTGCGCAAGGGCCGCTTGCCGCGCCCCGATGCGCGGCGCGAGGTGTTGTTGGGTGAGGCGTTTGCCTCCGCCAACCGGCTGGAACCGGGCGACCCGCTGGTAGCCGTGATCAACGGCCGCCGCGAGGTGTTGAGCATCTGCGGCATCGGCCTTTCTCCGGAGTTCGTGTTCGAGGCGCGCGCTGGTGAAACCCTGCCGGACCACAAGCGCTTCGGCGTGATGTGGATGAATTATCGGGCGCTTGCCACGGCCTATGACATGGATGGCGCATTCAATGACCTCTGCATCGACCTCGCACCCGGGGTTGCCGCCGCGCCGGTGATTGCGGAGATCGACCGCCTGCTCGTCGGCTACGGCGCGGGCGGTGCGTTCACCCGCGCCGACCACCCCGGCGCGCGGCGGCTTGATGACGAGCTGCGCGTGCTTCACTCGCTCTCCGTGGCCTACCCGCTGGTGTTTCTCGGCGTGGCGGCCTTCATGGTCAACGCCGTGCTTTCACGCATCGTGAGGCTGCAGCGCGAGCAGATCGCGCAGCTCAAGGCGCTTGGCTATTCGTCGCGCCAGATCGGCTGGCATTTCCTCAAGTTCGTATTGGTGATCGGTGTGCTCGGCACCATCGCCGGGGGCATCGGCGGACGCCTGCTGGGCGGCTCGCTGGTGGACCTTTACACCGGGTTTTTCCGCTTTCCCTCGCTGCGCTTCACGATGGATCACGCGGCCTTGGGCACCGCGCTGCTGGTGAGCCTCGGCGCCTCGGTGCTCGGGGTGCTCACCGTGGTCCGGCAGGCGGTGAGGCTGCCGCCGGCGGAAGCGATGCGGCCCGAGCCTCCCGCCGGTTTCAAGCCCTCGCTCTTCGAGCGCGCCGGACTCACGCGGATCTCCGGCCCGGCATTCCGGATGGCGCTGCGGAACATCGAGCGCAGGCCATGGCAGGCGCTCTTCACGTGCTGCGGCCTAGCGCTGGCCACCGGCCTGATGGTGCTGCCCGGCGCGATGAGCGACAGCATCGACCACCTGCTCACCTTCCAGTGGAACAGCGCGCAACGGCAGGATGTGACGGTTTTTCTAACAGAACCAGCTTCCGCAAAAGCCCTGCACGGGCTGGGACAGCTGCCGGGTGTCATCCGCGCGGAGGCGCTGCGCAGCGTGCCGGCGCGGCTCAAGTTCGGCCACCGCCAGCGCAAGCTCCAGGTGACGGGTATTCCGGAAGGCGCCACTCTCAACCGCCTGTTGGATGCACACGAGCGGCCGATCACGCTGCCGGACGACGGCTTGCTGATGTCGGAAAAGCTCGCGGAAATCCTTGGCGCGCGCATTGGCGATGTGGTGCGCGTGGAGGTGCTCGACGGCCGGCGCGCGGTGGCGGAAGTGCCGGTGCGCGGACTGGTCACGGATTTCGCGGGTGTGGCCGCCCACATGGACATTGACGCGCTGCGGCGCATCCTCGGCGAGGGCGACACGGTGAACGGCGCTTTTCTGGCCGTGGACCACCGGCATTGGGACCGCTTCATGCGCAAGCTCAAGGACACGCCGCGAGCCGCCCTGGTGCTGGTGAAGCGCGACCAGCTCGCCGCCTTTCGCGAGACCACCGGAAGAAGCATCGGCATCATCCGCAAACTTTATCTCACGCTGGCCGTCATTGTCGCGTTCGGCGTGGTTTACAACAGCGCGCGCATCGCCCTTTCCGAGCGCGGCCGCGAGCTGGCCACGCTGCGTGTCATCGGATTCAGCCTGCCGGAGGTGCGTGCGGTGCTGGTGGGCGAGCTTGCCGTGCTGGTGTTGCTGGCGCTGCCGCTCGGCCTGGTTTTCGGCCGCGCCCTGGCATTGGCGATCATCTCGACATTCCGCACCGAGACGGTGCGCCTGCCGGTTGTCATCCATCACTCGACATATGCCATTGCCGTGGTGGTGGTGCTTGCCGCCGCCGTTTGTTCCTTCGCGCTGGTGTCGCGCATGTTGGCAAGGCTGGATCTTGTGGCCGTGCTCAAGGCGCGTGACTGAATCCTGCGGAAAACGGGTGGGTCCGATGGCTCACACGGCCTGTGGTTTGCCCTGCAGGATCGACACGCCGCGCCGGACGTAAGCCGCCCCGGACCACAATGTGACCGCGGTGGCCGCGGCGCATGGCCAGACCGGCTGCAGCCATGGCACGCGCAGCATCACCCAGCCGAGCGCGCCCATCTGGGCCACCGTGGCCAGTTTGCCGCTCCAATGCGGGGAGATTCCCACCTTGCAGCCGTTTTTCCATAGCACGCCGATGCCGCCGAGGATCAAGCAATCGCGCAGCACGACCGTCGCGGCGAACCACGGCGGCAGTCGCCAGCCGGGCGAGCCCCAGTCGATGAGCGCCAGCACGATCACACCGGTGAGCAGCAGCGCCTTGTCGGCGATCGGGTCGATGAACGCGCCGAATTTCGACACTTGGTTGAAGCGCCGCGCGATCCATCCATCGAGTCCGTCGCTGCCTGCGGCTGTCAGAAACACCCCGAGGGCGCACCAGCGCAGCAGCTCGTCCGGAGTTCCGGCCGCCACCGTGCGGCCATAGGCCAGTGCCAGCATGGCGAACACCGGCACCATCAGGATGCGTGCGATGGTGATCTTGCTGGCGAAGGTCATGGTGCGAGCAAAGCAAAATCCGCGGAATGGACAAACACCAATCCTCCGCCATGCGGGATTGGCCTTGCGGGGTTCTTGGATGTCGGGAAAAATCAAGAATCCTCCGCCTTTCATGGGATCGCTTCCATCCGTCAACATCGCCCGCCTCACCTATCTGCTCGTTTGCGAGGCGGCCGGCGTCGCCATTGCCCTGAGCACCAAGGGCACGATGTATGAAGTGCCGCTGCCGGCAGGCATTCTGGGCGGTCTTGCCGTGGCCGGGCTTTTCATTTGGATCGAGTCCTTGATGAAAGGGTTCACCCTGCGGGGGTTCTCGACCGCCACCTTCGGCCTCGCGGTGGGGCTGTTGTGCGCGTGGCTGCTCACCCGGGTGCAAATTTCCAACCTGCTTGAGGTCGCCTTTCGCGACCGGCTCGAATCCCGTGACGACAGCGAAGTGCTGGTCAACGCGCTGCGCCTCGCCATCGACGTCGCGCTGTTCGCCAGTCTCGGGTTTCTCGGTGCGGCGCTCTCGCTGCGGGGCAACCGTGATGACTTCGCCTTCATCATCCCCTACGTGCGCTTTCGCCAGGACGCGTCCACCGGACAACCGGTGGTCATGGATCCGGATGTGGTCATCGACGGCCGGGTGCCGGCCGTCCTCCGTTCGGGATTCCTGCACGGCCGGCTGATCGTGCCGCGCTTCGTGCTCGACGAGCTGCAGATGATGGCGGCCTCCGCCAATGTGAGCCAGCGCCAGCGCGGAAAACGCGGCCTGGATTGCCTCGATGGCCTGCAGAAGGCGCCCGACCTGCAGGTCAGTATCCATGACAGCGGCCCCGCGGCGCAGGCGGACACAACGAACGCCCGCCTCATCGAGTGCGCGCGCCTGCTTGGCGCGCGCCTGATGACCGCCGATGACAACCTTTCCAAAGTCGCGCGCCTCCAGGGCGTGGAGGTGCTCAACCTGCAGGAGCTTGATGATGCCCTGAAACCCTCGGTGGCGGTGGGCCAGCGCCTGCGCATCGCGCTGGTGCGCCCCGGCAAGGAGGAGCATCAGGGAGTCGGTTACCTGCCCGACGGCACGATGATCGTGGTGAACCACGGGGTGGCGAGGATCGGCTCCATGGCCGAGGTGCTGGTCGTCAGCACCTTGCAAACCGCCGGCGGGACGATGGTCTTCGCCGAGCTTTACCAAGCGGCTTGACGGGGCTGGCAGGCGTCACCGTTTTTTGCGCAGCCGCCTGCCGCTCAACCGCGCCGCAATCAGGTTCGGGCAGCGGCCGTTCACCCGCAGTTGCTCGCAGCTGCCCTCGATTTTGAGCGACTGGCGCACCGGCCGGAACCCGAGGCGCCGCGTCACGCAGTCGTTGAGCAGGTCGATGTGCGAATCCTCGAATTCAACCACCCGCCCGCAGTCGATGCACACCAGATGGTTGTGGGACGGCTTGTCGAGAAAGTTCGGATCGTAGGTCGTCTGGTTGTCCCCGAGGTCGATCTCACGCAACAGGTCGGCCTCCACCAGCAGTGCCAGCGTGCGGTAAACCGTGGCGCGCGAGATGTCGGCGCTCGACTTGCGGACACGGTCGAAAAGCTCCTCCGCGGTGAAATGCTCGTCCTTGGAGAAGGCCGACCTGATGATCAGGTCGCGCTGGCCGGTGTGGCGCAGCCCCTTGCGCCGGATGAATTCTTCCAGCCGCTCCTGAATGCCATGCTCCATGCAACAAGACTAAGGACGATTTTCCGACCGGGAAAGCCGGAATTGCGGCCGCGCGCCATGGCTTGACCCGCCGGACGCGCCGTGCCATCTCCGCGCCCGATGATTTCCATCCAGTCATTGCGCGTCGAGTTCGGCGCGCGCGTGCTTTTCAACGACCTTTCATTCACCGTGAAGCCGCGCGAGCGGATCGCCTTCGCCGGTCACAACGGCGCCGGCAAGTCCACGCTCATGAAGTGCATCGCGGGCCTGATCCGGCCGGATGGCGGCGCGGTCGTGATGCCCAGGGGCATGCGCGCCGGTTATCTCCCGCAGGAGGGCATCCACGTCCGCGGCCGCACGTTGTGGCAGGAAACCGAATCCGCCTTCGGCGAAACCCTCGCCCTGCGCGGCAAAATCGACCGCCTTTCCGCTGAACTGGCCAAGCTCGATCCGCGCTCGTCGCCATATGCCGAGATGCTGGATGAGATCGGCGCGCTCGAACTCAAGCTCGATGCGGCGGATCCCGCGCGCATGAAGCCGCGCATCGAATCCGTATTGAAAGGGCTGGGGTTCAGGGAGGCGGATTTCACCCGCGATTGCGCAGGGTTTTCCGGCGGCTGGCAGATGCGCATCGCCATGGCCAAGCTGTTCTTGCAGGAGCCGGAGGTGCTGCTGCTGGACGAGCCGACCAACCACCTCGACATCGACACCCAGCAGTGGGTGGAGAACCTGCTGGTGAATTATCCCGGCGCGATCCTGCTCATTTCGCACGACCGCGCGCTGCTCGACACGCTTTGCACGCGCACCATCGCCTTTGCCAACGGCCGCGCCGAGGAATACGCCGGCAACTTCTCATGGTATGAGCGCGAGTCGGTGGTCCGCAGGGAAACCCAGCGCAGGCAATACGAGGCCCAGCAACGGGAAATCGCCGGGATCCAGAGCTTCATCGACCGCTTCCGCGCGTCCGCCAACAAGGCCACCCTGGTGCAGTCGCGCATCAAGATGCTCGAGAAAATCGAACGCATTCCCGAACCCGAGCGCGACGACGCGGTGATGAATTTCAAGTTCCCGCCGCCGCCGAACTCCGGGCACATGGTGGCGAAACTCGAAGGCGTGGCCAAATCCTACGGCGCGCTCGAGGTCTTCAGCGGATTCGATTTCGAAATCAACAAGGGCGAGAAAATCGCCATCGTCGGCCCGAACGGCGCGGGCAAGTCCACCTTCTGCCGCCTGATCACCGCGCAGGAGGCGCCGGATGCGGGCACCCACAGCTTCGGCCACAAGGTGGCCTGCTCGTTTTTCTCGCAAAACCATGCCGACGAGCTGGATCCGGACCGGACGGTGCTCGAGACCGTGGAGGCCGCCGCCTCGCGTGATTCCGCCGCGCACGCGCGAAACCTATTGGGTTGTTTCCTGTTCCGCGGTGATGACGTGTTCAAGAAGGTGGGCGTGTTGTCCGGCGGCGAGCGCTCGCGGGTCGCCCTGGTCTGCATGCTCCTGCGTCCGGCCAATTTCCTGATTCTCGACGAGCCGACCAACCACCTCGACATGCAATCGCAGGACGTGCTCCAGCGCGCGCTGGGCGGCTATCCGGGCAGCGTGCTGGTCGTCTCGCACAACCGCTCGTTCCTCGATCCGCTGGTCGGCAAGACGCTGGAGTTCCGGCCCGGCGCCAAGCCAAGGTTGTTCTCCGGAAACATCACCTATTATCTTGAGAAAACCGCCGCGGAGGCCGCCGGACCGAAAACCGCCGGCAGCGCGCCGGGCGCGGTGAAAACGCAGTCCGGCATCTCGCGCAAGGAGCAGCGCCGGGCCGATGCCGAGGCCCGCGACCTCCGGGCCAGACGGCTCAGGCCGCTGGAAACCGAACTCGAGGCGCTGGAGGAGAAGATCGCCGGATACGAGGCCGCCCAAGCCACGCTCGGCGCTGCCTTGTCCGATCCCGGCACGGCCGCGGATCCCGACAAGTTCCGCGAGACCACCATCGCCTTGCAGAACATCGTCACCGCGCTCGAGAGCAGCTACACCCGCTGGGGCGTGCTGTCCGACGAGATCGAAAAGGTCAAGGCCGCGCTCGGCACCGCGGGGTGACCCACCCGCGCTGTTCGATTGACCCGGGGCGATTCATGGTGCATGGTCCGCCGCCCATGAACATCAGGTCTTGCAAATCATCCGCCTTCTGGCTTGCGGCGCTGGTCCCGGGATGGGCCGCGCTTACATCCTGCGGTCCCGCGGATCCCTCGCGCGCCGGATACATGGCGGGCGTCGGCGGCCCCGTGGTGCAACACCAGGTTTCCAATGGCCCGCACCATCCGCCGCCGGCGATCCCGGATGACATTTCCTACTGGGATGGCGACGGCGTCCAGGGTAGCCCGCTGGTCAAGATCAACCGCCGCCAGCAGAAAGCCTTCTTTTACAAAGGCGGCGTGCTGGTGGGTGTTTCCAAGATCTCAAGCGGCAGCGAGGATCACGCCACTCCGCCGGGGCAATACAAAATCACCCAGAAGAGCAAGCACCACAAATCCTCGCTCTACGGTGTGTTCAAGGACAGGGCCACCGGCATGACCACCAATGACAATGTGGACATCCGTGTGGACAAACCCAAGCCCAATGAAATCTATTACCCGGCGCCAATGCCGAATTTCATGCGCTTCTACGGCGGCATCGGCATGCATACCGGCTACCTTCCCGGATACGCCGCCTCACACGGCTGCATCCGCATGCCGCACCACATGTCGGAGAAGTTCTTCGACAATGTCGAGCTTGGCACGCCGGTCATCGTCGAGTGAGCCGCGGACCTCACCCGATCAGGAAAACATCCAGCAGGAACCAAAGCACCATCAGCACGCCGATGGCCAGCTTGATGCCCATCCCCGCAAGGGTGCCCACCACCGAGCCCACGCCCGAGACCATCGCGACGCGCGGGTGACGGCGGGCGAAGGCGATCTCACCGGCCACTGCGCCGAGCAGCGGTCCCACAAGCAGGCCGACGGGCATGAAGAACATCCCGGCGATCCCGCCGGCCAGCGCGCCGAGCGCGCCCCAGCGGCTGCCGCCGAACCACTTCGCGCCAGCCGCGCCGCTCAACATTTCGAGCGCTTGCGATGCGGCCATCATCAGCCCGAGAATCACAAAAGACCACCACGCGAGGCCGGATCCCGCGCCGCCCAACATCAAGCGGTGCGCCACCGCGGCCATGAACAGGATGAGATGTCCCGGCAGCACCGGCAGCAGGCATCCGGCGAGGCCCGCCAGCAGCAGACACGCCGTCACCAGCCACGCGAGGCCGGATCCCGCGCCGTCCCACAGGGTGTGCGATTGCAGCCAGTCCGTCATGTCTGCTTCATACACCACATCATTGCGGGCGCAATGCGGATGCTGCGCATGATTCGGGATTCCCACGCGCGCGGCAATCGGGCAGAGTCGGTTGCGTGAACACGGATTCCGCCGCACTGGATTTCCTGCGCCAGCTGCCGCCGCCGGAGCCGCCACGCATCCACGAAACCCCGGACGGCGGGGTGCTGGCGTGGAATGAATACGGAGACCCGGCCGGCCGACCGCTGATTTACTGCCATGGCTGGCCGAGCTCGCGGCTGCAGGCGCGGCTCATCCATCACCTTGCCCGCGAGCGCGGCATGCGCGTGCTTGCGATCGACCGCCCGGGCATGGGACGTTCCTCCATCCGGAAAAACCGCACCTTGCGCTCATGGCCCGCATTGATCGCGGATTTCACCGCCGCGCTGGGCATCGGCCGCTTCGCACAGCTGGGTGTTTCCGGCGGCGGCCCTTATGTGCTTGCCTGTGCCGCATTGCTACCGGAGCGCGTTGCGGCATCCGCGGTATTGTGTGGTGCGGTGCCATTGTGCGGTGCGGACCGCAGCGGGTTGCATCCCGCATACCGCATGCTCATCCCGCTGCGCAGGCTGCCGAAGCGCTGGTTTTCCCCGCCGTTGCACCTTGCCGCCCGGATCGCCACCGGAAACCCACTCGCACCGCCGGTCTCATGGGTCTTGGCCACACTGCCCGATGCGGACCGCCGGTTGCTGCGGGATCATCCGGAGGCGCAGCGCGTGCTGGCGGAAAGTTTCAGCGAGGGCGTCCGCCAGGGCGGCCCCGGTGTGCTGGGTGATGCGGAGATTTATCTTCAGGATTGGCGGCTCCCTCTCGCCAATGTCACCCGGACGATCCGCTACTGGCATGGCGGCCATGACCGCAACATCTCCGTGGACATGGCACGGCGCTTCATCGCACGCATTCCGGGAGCAAGACTCGACGTCGATGCCGCGGAAGGCCATTTTTCCCTCGCCATCCGCCGTGCCCGCGATGCGATGGACCACCTCGCCAGCCAGGATTGACCCCGCCACATGCCGCCAATCGATCCATCACACCACGCCAACGCGCCGGACTGGGTGCCCGAGGGCATGCAGGACGATCCGCATTTCGCCTGCCGCCTGATGCCCGGCGTGGTGCCGCCGCCGCCGGACAGCCCGCTGCGCAAACCCGCCAGACGCCGCAAGCTCACGCTCGATGAATACGAACGCGGCGTGCTTGCCGGCGACACCGGCATCCTCTCCCGCGCCATCACCCTGGTGGAAAGCAACCATCCGGCCCACGAGGCGCTCGCCCAGCAACTCCTCACCCGCCTGCTGCCACGGACCGGCAAGTCGGTCCGCGTCGGCATCACCGGGGTGCCCGGCGCCGGAAAAAGCACGCTCATCGAGTCGCTCGGCTGCATGCTCTGCAACCGCGGCCACCGCGTGGCCGTGCTCGCCGTGGACCCCAGCAGCACCGTCACCGGCGGCAGCATCCTCGGCGACAAGACGCGCATGCAGAACCTCGTCCGCCTGGCGGAGGCCTACATCCGCCCGTCACCCTCCGGCGGCTCGCTCGGCGGCGTCGGCCGCAAAAGCCGCGAAACCATGCTGCTCTGCGAAGCCGCCGGATTTGATATCATTCTCGTCGAAACCGTCGGCGTCGGCCAGAACGAGGTGACCGTGCGCTCGATGGTGGATTTCTTCCTGCTCGTCATGATCGCCGGCGCGGGCGACGAACTGCAGGGCATGAAAAAAGGCGTGATCGAAATCGCCGACCTGCTGGCCGTCAACAAGGCCGACGGCGACAATGTCTCCGCCGCCAGGCTTGCCTGTGCCGGATACAACCGCGTGCTGCATCTCCTCCAACCCGCCACGCCCGGCTGGAAAACCCGCTGCATCACCTGCTCCGCATTCGATCCCGCCACCCTCGCCGGACTGTGGGACACCGTCGGCGCGTTCACCACCGCCGCCCGCCAGTCCGGCGTGCTGGAGCAGCGCCGCAGGCGACAGTCGATCGAATGGATGCACGCGATGATCGGCGAGGCGCTCCACCAGCGGTTCTTCCGCGACGAACGGGTGCGCGCGCTGCTGCCCGAAATCGAAAAACAAGTGGCCGGGCAAACGCTGCCCGCCGCCACCGCCGTCAGGCGCATCATGGAGGGCTTCGTCGGTTGAGCGCCGGGCTCACCCGTGCAACTGCGCCAGCAGCGCGTCGAGCGGAATACTTACCACCGCGGACGCCTTGTCGCTCATCGCGTAAGGAAGGATGAGGCGGCCACCATGGACCAGCGAGCCACAACTGTAAACGACATTGGGCACATAGCCCTCGCGCTCGTTGCCCTCGGGCGCGAGCAGCGGCCGCCGCAGCCGGCCAAGCACCCGTGACGGATCGTGCAGGTCCAGCAACGCCGCGCCGATGCAGTATTTGCGCATCGGCCCCACGCCGTGGGTGATGACCAGCCAGCCGGCCTCGGTTTCGACCGGCGAGCCGCAGTTGCCGATCTTGACCGACTCCCAGGTCTCCGCAGGGCGCATCAGCAGTTGCGGATCCTCCCAGTGGTGCGGGTCGTTGGAGCGCATCAGATAGAGGTTCTCGTCATCTTGGCGCGAGAGCATCAGGTATTGGCCGTTCACCTTGCGCGGAAACAAGGCCATGCCCTTGTTCTGCACCGCGGCGCCGTTGAGCGTGAGGATGCGGAAGTCGATGAAGTCGTGCGTCTCGATCATCTGCGGCAGGATCGAGCGGCCGTTGTATGCGGTGTAGGTGGCGTAATAGATGCCGGAGCCGTCATCGTCCGTGAAACGCACGAAGCGCGCGTCCTCGATGCCGTTGCTCTCGTTCGGCGAGACCGGAAAGATGATCCGCTCGCTCATCGCCAGATGCGGCGGAAAGCGCAGCTCGTAGTTCGATTCCGCAAGCCACCTGATGCGCTCCAGCGCGCGGTTCAGGTCCGGTGTGACCGGCTGGATCTCCTGGCGCGCGGCGGCGATGGATTTTTTCAGCTCGCTCAGGGTGAAACGCTCGCCGAGCGGAGCCATCACCACGGCGTGGATCTCGTCCTGCGGGCACATTTCATGAAGCTTGTTGATGAAGCGCTGCTTGCGGTAGGCCGGATTGGGCAACACCTCCGGGACTGTTAGAAACCGCGAGACGGGGTCCATGGTGATGGTGCCATCCGCCAAAATGGTTCCGGAACGGAATTCAATCGACGAGACATGCCCCTCGCCGGTGGCGCGCAGGCTCATCACGAAACGCAGGCTGCCGCCCTCCGCGCCGGACTGGTCGGGGTGCGGGACAATGGAGGGATTGAACAATGCGGCGGATTCCAGGGCGTATTCGCCCGAAAACAGCGCGCCAATGAGCAGCTTCCGGTTGCGCGAGAGCCGGCGCGCGGTGAAGACGTGCTGCCGCACCTTCTCGAAATGGTTGAGCAGCACCGCCTCGATGTCGAAATGACGCGTGTCGAACTCGGCGCGCAGTTCCGCCAGCTCGCGGGTGACCTCGGACTCGGTGATGGCCAGCGCGCGGCCGATGATGGTGGTGACCCGCTGGATTTCCAACGGAATGAACGGCCGGATGATCACACGCGAGCTCTCGGGCGCGAGTGAGAGGTCATGGCGGCAGAGATGCAGCGGCTTCATGGCGTCGGGTGGGCGGGCAGGTGCTGGGCCGCGGTGATCTCAACCAGCGCTGTCTGATAGGCGAGGGTGGATTCGGCACCCTGGTTTTCATTGGCGCGATTGTGGTGAAGGCCGTCCCGGCAACCGCCGCTGGCGGGATCATGCAATGGCACGCCGAGATCGTTGCGGCCGAGAAACCAGTCGAATGCGCGCCGCGCCTCGCGCCACCAGACCGGATCCCGTGTCACACGGAATGCATCAAGACAGGCGGACACCATCGCATGCGCCTCGACCGGTTGTTGGTCGAACTCCGCGCAATGCCCGTTTTGCTCGTGGAAGCCGTTGCTGCCGATCGGGCGGAAGTGCCCCGCGGGCGCCCGTTGCCGGTCCGCCAGCCAGCGCAGACTCTCGAGGCCGACTTCAAGCGCCTCGGCATGCGGGATGGCGTGACCGCCGCGGATCAGTGCCTGGCTGAGCCGCGCGTTGTCATAAGTGGCACGGATCTCGAACCAGCGCCAGTCACCATCCGCGCAGCCGTGCCAACAGCCGAGGAGTTTGCCCACCAACAGATCGCGAATGCCCCGGACTTCGGGATCGGCGCGGTTGGCGTCATCATGCCCGAGGATGCCCAACAAGGTGAATGCCCAGGCGCGCGGCGAGGTGAATTGCGACGTCACCGGCAGTCCGCGCTCGAAAAGGTGCGCGCACAGCATCCGGTGGCCCTCGTTGTGCGGGCGCGAGGTGCCGCAGCCCGCCGCCCAAATGGCGCGGCCGTGGCTGTCCTCGCTGCCGACCTCCTCAAGCCAGCGGCGCCCGTAGGTCATGAAGTTGCGGAAGCGCCCGGTATCCTCATGAAACGCGGCGGCCAGGAACGCCAGATAACGGCTGGCCAGCAGATCCGGATTCAGCCGCGGAGAGGCCACCGCCGCGTCATCCAGCAGACAACAGAGAATGAAGGCGCGCGCGTTGTCATCCGTGCAATAGCCCTCGCGCTGGTTCGGCACGTTGTAAACCGCGTGCTGCAGGATGCCGGTGCCGTCGGTCATGCGCGAGACATGGTCGAGCCGCGCCGGAGGCAGCCGGCCGGGCCGGGTGGCGGCATCCTGCTTCAGCAACACGCTTCCCTCCGCCGTGCGGTAGCCCGCGCGCGCGAGATCGAAACTCTCAAGATAGCGCCGCGCCACGGCCGGCCAGATGGTCGGCCTCCCGGCTTGATATGCCTCCCGGCCGATGCGCGCCATGCGTTCGGGATCGTCCAGCAGGCCGCAGACCGCCGCGGCGATGGCCGCGGGATCGCGGAACGGCACCAGCACGCCGCGCCCTTCGGCCAGCATTTCGCAAGCATGCCAGTATGGGGTGGACACCACGACCTTGCCGGATCCGAACACCCGTGCCAGCGCGCCGGATGTGATCTGTTCCTCGTTGAGGTAGGGCGTTAGATAAATGTCGGACGCGCCGATGAATCCTGCCAGATCGTCGTTGGAGACGAAGCGGTTGTAGAACACGACATGGTCCGCCACCCCGAGGTCCTCGGCCAGATGTTCCAGGCTGGTGCGGTATCTC